>JBKJIX010000111.1:0-9219 GCA_046598205.1 Chitinophagaceae bacterium | reverse complement strand
CCCGATAGCTATCGGGTTCACAAAGAAAAATTCCTTTACTTTCAATACGTTGTGTTCTTCGTGAAAAACTTTGTGGGCTTTGTGCTCCTTGTTTATAGACTTTTGAGACAGCCTCTTCTTCTTATTTTATCAAAAATTAAAATTAAAAAGCTTTTTTATCCACTGCGTATTTTTTTAGTTGTGGACACTCTGTTTCTGTTTGTGGATCTACATTAATGTAATAAGTAGGAAGTTTTGCTGCCATCCACTTCTCCATGGCTTTGGCTTTCTTTTCTTCCAGTGCAAACTGTGATATTTTGCTGTAATCATCATGCAGGTTCATCCGGTGTGGTTCTGAACGGGATTTCAGGTAAACAATTCTTACGCCTTTTTTTCCTTGCTCGTCTGTATAAGCGGTTGGTTGGGAGTAGTCGCCAATTTTCATTTTGCCAAGCATTCCTACCATATCCTTATCCAATGCATCAATAGTAACATAAGTAGAGCCATCCCTGTTACTGATAAATGGTCCCGAAAATTTAGCTGCTTCATCATCACTGTATTTTGAAGCGGCGGCATTAAAACTGATTCTACCGGCAATAACATTTAACCGAACGGAATCTAATTTTGTTTTTGCCTGTGCTATTTCTGCATCTGTTACAGGTGGTATGCGGAGTATGTGGCGTACAATAGCATCATCACCATTGCGCTGCACCATTTGTATAATGTGATACCCAAACTTTGATTTTACCGGCATAGATATTTCTCCTTCTTTTAACCGGAAGGCTGTTGACATAAAAACAAGATCCCAGCTTTTTTCATTTCTATTGAGCTGGTATTGTCCGCCACGGTCTTTACTTCCGGGGTCTTCTGAAACTTGTTTTGCCAGTTTATCAAAAGTGGTAATCTTGGATTCAATCTGTTTTTTGTAATTATTCATTTCCCCAAAAATGTACAACTCCAAATCTCTTGATGCTTTGGGGTAAAGAATTATTTGACCTATTTCCAGCTCTGATTCATAAAAGGGAAGACTATCTGTTGGTATTTTATCAAAGAAAGCTTTTACCTCGTTGGGAGTGATCCGCACATTGTCAACAATTTTTCGCTGCATAGCACCTGAAAGCTTCTGTTCTTTTACAGACTCCCTCGCATCGTCTTTTATCTGGTAAATGCTTTTTCCCGCCATTTCCTCCAGGGCTTCCTGGCTGCCAAGCTGGTTAATGTAATACCGGATTTTCTGATCCAGTTCTGCTTCCACTTCATCATCTGTAACGGGTAGTGAATCTTTTTCTGCCTGTAGCATCAATACTTTTGAAACAATGGCTTGCTCCATCAGTAAACATTCGGCATTGTCCGGAACGGTTCCACCCTGCCGGGCAATATCCAAAATGGAATTGGTAATGTCTGACTGAAGAATGATACGGTCACCTACTACAGCAGCAATCTTATCTGCTATAACTTTCTTTGCCTGCGTTTGAGCTACTACTGTAAAACTCAATAGCAGAAAACAAGCGGTTAATATTCTTTTCATGTTAAGCATAAGTTCAAAAGTAGTTTTCCCGGTAAAACTTATAGGCAGTTGGTGGAGTATTTAACAAAAGTTTGATGAGTGAGGGGGCGAGTTATGAGCTACGGGTGACGAGACTTAACATTTACAGGCTCTTCTCACAACCCGTAACTTAAAGTGTCCTTTTCACTTCTTCAATCTCATAGGCCTCCACCACATCTCCCACTTTATAATCAGTAAAATTCTTAATAGTCAATCCGCATTCCATACCTGACAGCACTTCTTTTGCATCATCCTTAAATCGTTTCAACGAGGCCAGTTCTGCTGTATTAACACCTGTTGGGTAGATTACGATACCATCCCGTATCAGGCGGACTTTTGAATCCCTCTTTATCTTTCCATCTCTTACAGTACATCCCGCCACGGTGGCTTTGTCAAATTTGAATACTTCTCTTATTTCCACATTGGCAACAATCTTTTCCTGCACTTTTGGCTCCAGCATTCCTTCCATAGCACTCTTCACTTCTTCAATCGCATTGTAGATGATGGAATACATCTTTATCTCGATACCGGCATTGTCTGCCAGTTTAGATGCCTGCAATGACGGACGAACGTTGAAGGCAATAACGATAGCATCAGATGCTTCGGCAAGTACAATATCACTTTCATTGATCTGGCCTACACCTTTGTGAATTACACTTACTAAAATTTCCTGTGTAGAAAGTTTTTGTAATGAGTCGCTCAATGCCTCAACAGAACCATCCACGTCACCTTTGATGATAACTTTCAACTCTTTAAAGCTTCCGAGTGCAAGACGGCGACCAATCTCATCCAGTGTAATGTGTTTCTTAGTTCTTATACCCTGTTCTCTCAATATCTGTGCACGGCGGTAAGCAATTTCTTTTGCTTCTGCTTCATCAGCATACACTTTGAATTTTTCACCGGCCTGTGGTGCACCATTCAATCCTAATATTACCGCTGGTGCCGAAGGGCCAGCTTCTTCTTCTTTTTTATTTCTTTCATTGAACATGGCCTTTACCCGGCCAAAATACTGTCCACTCACTATCAAATCACCGGGATGCAATGTTCCGTTTTCAACCAATATTGTTGCTACATAACCACGGCCTTTATCTAACGATGCTTCAATGATAGTTCCTGTAGCTTCCCGATCAGGGTTTGCTTTCAGGTTAAGCATTTCTGCTTCCAGTAATATTTTTTCCAGCAGTTTATCAATATTTAATCCACTCTTAGCGGCTATCTCCTGACTTTGAAACTTACCGCTCCATTCTTCTACCAGTATATTCATTTGCGAAAGCTGTTCGTATATTTTTTGCGAATTAGCTCCATCTTTATCAATTTTATTGATAGCAAATATCATCGGCACATTGGCTGCCTGGGCATGGCTGATAGCTTCACGGGTCTGCGGCATCACCGCATCATCAGCAGCAATTACTATCACTGCAATATCGGTAACCTTGGCACCCCTTGCTCTCATAGCAGTAAAGGCTTCGTGGCCCGGAGTATCTAAGAAGGTGATTTCTTTTCCGTTGGGCAATGCTACCTGATATGCACCAATGTGCTGGGTAATTCCCCCAGCCTCACCTGCTACTACACTTGCACTGCGGATATGGTCAAGTAAAGATGTTTTACCATGGTCAACGTGGCCCATGATGGTAACGATAGGTGAACGGAATTTCAGGTCTGCTTCATCATCTTCTTCATTATTCTCTTCCATTTCCATTTGCTTTTCCATGTCAATAAACTCAACATCAAAACCAAATTCGCTGGCTACCAACTCTATTACTTCTGCATCTAATCGTTGGTTAATAGACACCATAATACCAAGTCCCATACACTTGCTTATCACTTCGGCAAAACTTACATCCATCAGGCTGGCCAGTTCGCTTACGCTGATAAATTCTGTTACCTGCAATTTGTTGTCATCGGTCATATTGCCTTGAGCATCGGCCATCTCCTGCCTCTTCTCCCGGCGCATTTTTGCCTTCGTATTTTTTCCCCGACCCCCGCCGCCAGACAGTTTAGCTTGCGTTTCTTGTATTTTCCGTTGAATTTCTTTTTCGTCAATAAGTTTATCTTCTCTGCGTCCGCCGGTGCTGGCAGGGCCACGGCCGCCACCAGTACGATTACCGGCACCGGTGTTGCCGCCACGGCCACGGTTAAAGTTGCCACCACCGCCAGTTCCGCTTCCTCCGCCACCACGATTTCCGCCACCGCCGGTATCTTTATTGATAAATATTTCTCTTCTGCCGGTATCCTTTTTCTCTATCGGGATACGTTTTCTTTTCTTTTTTTCGTCTTTTACCGGTCTTGTATCATTATCAACGGGCAAATCAATTTTACCAAGAATTTTTGGCCCGGTTAATTTTTCTACTTCAATATTTTCGATAACAGCTGGCTGATCATCCGCTACAGTTTCTTCTTTTGCCACTACTTCTTCAACAACCTGTTTTACTTTATCCTCTTCTTTCTTTCCTTTTTTTGCTTTGCCTTTAGCCAATTTTTCTTCTTCTATGAGTTTAGCTTCCCCGGTGCCGGCGGAAAAGTCTTCCTTTTTGAGTTTGATTATTTTCTTTGGGCGGGTAGAAGAATCAATAGTAGAGAGGTCGATTTTCGTAACCACTTTTGGTCTTTCTATTTCCGGTGCTTCTACTTTTATTACTTCTTCGGGCCCGACCGGTACATCTTCTTTTTTAGTCTCTTCTAACTTAACGGGTTTTACTTCCTCAACCGGTTTTACTTCTTCTTCTTTCTTTACTATTTTGGCAGCTGGTTTTTCATCCTTTTTAAAGGTGATCTCTTCGTCTTCTTTTTTCTTTTTAGCTTCCGCTTGTGAGCCCTTAGGCAATTCAAGCTGGTCGCTTTTCATTTTAGCGGCTTTGTCGCTTGAAAATTCCTGTTGTAATGAACGATACATTTCCTCTGTCAGTTTTGACGTGGGTTTCAGTTCATCTTTGGGAAAATTTTTCCCTATCAGGAAATCAATAATGGTATCCTGACCAACGTTAAATTCTTTGGCCGCTGCTAATAATCTTGGAAGTTTTAATTCTGACATTCAGTTTGTTTAATTGTCAATTGTGAATGGTCAATAGTGAATAGTAAGTGGTTTTAATATTGACCATTCACTACTCACTACTCACCGTTCTATTCTTTATCAAATTCTTCTTTTAATACTCTTCTTACATCCGCAATCGTTTCTTTCTCCAGATCTGTCCTTCTTTCCAGTTCTTCCGGTGTCAGGTTCAGCACACTTCTTCCGGTATCACACCCTACTCTTTTCAGCTCATCAATAACCCATGTTTCAATTTCATCGCTAAATTCTTCGAGGTCAATATCAAACTCTTCTACTTCATCTCCTTCTTTATCACGGTAAACATCAAGTTCGTAGCCTGTCAAATCACAAGCCAGTTTTATATTTACACCCCGGCGACCTATGGCCAGTGAAACCTGGTCGGGTTTCAAATAAACATTGGCATGTTTGGCTTCGTTATCCAATTCCATGCTGGTAATTTTTGCCGGTGTTAATGAACGTTGTATTAATAATTGGATATTACTTGTCCAGTTGATAACGTCAATATTTTCGTTTTTTAATTCCCGAACAATGCCATGAATACGGCTTCCTTTCATACCTACACAAGCACCTACCGGGTCAATCCTGTCATCATAAGATTCTACAGCAACTTTAGCCCTTTCTCCGGGATCTCTTACGATTTTCTTTATTACAATCAGGCCGTCAAAAATCTCCGGCACTTCTATTTCTAATAATTTAGCAAGAAATTCGGGTGCTGTCCTTGAAAGAATAATTACCGGGCTGTTATTCTTCATGTCCACTTTTCTTACCACTGCACGGATGCTTTCTCCTTTTTTAAAGTAGTCCTGTGGTATTTGTTCACTCTTAGGAAGAATCAGTTCATTACCTTCTTCATCAAGCAATAAAATTTCTTTCTTCCATACCTGATACACTTCCGCACTGATGATTTCACCAACCCTGTCACCATATTTCTTTGCCAGTACATTTTTCTTCAGATCGCTGATGCGGCTTGCCAGAGTTTGTTTGGCAGCTAAAATTGCCCTGCGGCCAAAGTCGAGTAAGTCAATTTCTTCGTATAATTCTTCCCCTACTTCAAAGTCGGGTTCAATTTTTACGGCATCAGAATAAGCTACCTGCGCCAATGGATCTTCTACCTGGCCATCTTCTACAATCATCCGGCGGCGGATAATTTCAAGGTCACCTTTTTCTGCGTTTACGATTACATCAAAATTGTCATCGCTGGTGTATTTTTTGCGCAACAGGGTTTTAAATACATCCTCTACTACTTTCATCATAGTAGGGCGGTCAATATTTTCCGCTTCTTTAAAATCCTGGAACGCATCAATCAGGTTAATACTTGACATAACACATAACTTTTAGAATTTAATTTGAATTTTTGTTGTTTTTATAGCCTCATCCCCGACCCCTTCTCCTTCAGAGAAGGGGAGTCAGACTCCGATTATTTAAAATTTAATCTGTATCCGTGTTGACTTTATTTTCGAAAAAGAAATAGTTTGTTGCACTGTTTCCATTTTCTTTCCTTTCCCTTTTGTTTCTTCTATCACAATATCAGCTTCAGTTGCACTTATCAGTTTTCCTTCTTTTTTAGCATCTTCTTTATCGGTTACTTCTACAAAACGGCCAATATTTTTCAGGTATTGGCGGTGCAGTTTCAGCGGCTCATCCAGTCCGGGAGAGGATACTTCCAGAGAAAAATCACCATTCGGATACAAGTTTTCTTCTTCAATATGCCTGTAAAGCCGGCGGTTATATTGAACTAATTTTTCAATGCTAACTCCATTGTCGCCATCAATAAACACCTTTATATTATTAATCGGCTTAATCCTCACTTCTACCAGAAATACGTCTGGTTCGGAGCTGATTAATCCTCTGACCCGTTGCTCTATTGCCTGTATTTGTGCTTCTCCGTTCATGGGGTATAAAAGAAGAAGGGAACGGCCTCGTTCCCTTCTTACTGCTATTTCCAGTGCAAATATACGGGAATCAGGTATTATCTGCCAAATTCTACCCTGTATGTAATAAAGGTTAATAATACCAAAGCAGAATAGCCTTCGCCTTAGTAAAATTTCGGTAAAGAGAGGCAAAATTCCGGCGGCTACAAAACGGGTCATCTTATCTTTACATTATGAAGTTTGTATTATACGCCATACTGGCCTATATATTATACCAGTTCATCTTTAAACTGGTGATACCGGTTTACCTCGCCAGCCGGAAAATAAAAAAAGGCTTTCGTGAAATGCAGAATAAGATGCAGGAAAACATGCAGCAACAGCAGCAAGGCTATACGCCTCAGCCTTCTCCTTCCAAACCGGAGCCTAAAACAAAAGCTGGTGATTATATAGATTTTGAAGAAGTGAAGTAATAAACTTTATCTAAAAAAATTCATTCCCTTATTTGCCGTACTATTTCAAAAAAACAATTCCGGCTCATTGGTAGTAATGAAATCAAATCCATCACCATTATTTAATAAGTACCCTTCTGCCCATTAATGGTTGTTTCTCTGATAATTTCGTTTTGATGAAAAACTGTAGAACCTGTTCTTCCTCATATTGAAAAGAATCCTTTGATATATAAACAGCTCTTTCATCAATATCCTTTAGAGAACGAACAGAACATATTATTTCTGCCCCATTGTTATTAACATCAGGCCATTTAATGTATACTGTTTTCCATTTACCGGGAATAGAATTATTTTTTTACCCCTTATTGTATCGTCCACACCTCATTCCCCCTTAGCAACTTATCCAAATCGGCAGGTTTTCTTGACTTGGCTTCTTCAATTTGTGCTGCCATTACATCTTCATAACAATCCCTGTTAGTTTGATAGAATACACCAAAAGGTCTTGGCAGGTGACCTTCAATTTTCGGGTCATCAAATATGCGGGTTAGTATCTGTGCTTTGTAAATGTCCTGCTCATCATGTATCCATAGGTCATCGGCACTGTATCCGAGGTTCAAATCAACCAGCACTGGTTTAAAGCCATCTAATTTTATTCCTTTGTCAGCAGCTGATCCGAATATGAGTGGCTTACCTTGTTCCAGAAATAATGTTTCTGTTGGTTTGCTTCCTTTCTCCGTAAATATTTCAAATGCTCCGTCATTAAAAATGTTACAGTTCTGGTATATCTCCAGGAAAGAAGTGCCTTTATGCTGATTTGTTCTGATAAGCATTGCCTGCATGTGCTTAACGTCCCGATCCATTGTCCTGGCCACAAAAGTTGCATCGGCACCCAACGCCAGGGCCAGCGGATTAAACGGGTGGTCAATACTGCCCATTGGTGTACTCTTGGTAATTTTATTTTCTTCTGAGGTGGGTGAGTATTGCCCTTTTGTCAATCCATATATCTGGTTGTTGAACAGCAACACATTCACATCAAAATTTCTGCGTAGTAAATGGATGGTATGGTTACCACCAATACTTAATCCATCACCATCACCGGTTACAATCCATACACTTAGTTCGGGGCGGCTGGCTTTTAACCCTGATGCTACCGCTGTCGCCCTTCCATGAATGGAGTGCATACCATACGTATTCATATAATATGGAAAGCGGCTGCTGCAACCTATACCGGATACTATCACAATATTTTCCCTGGCTATGCCCAATGTTGGCATTACTTTCTGCACTTGTGCAAGAATGGAATAATCGCCACATCCGGGGCACCAGCGAACTTCCTGATCGGTGGCAAAATCTTTGGCGGTTAGGGCGGGGGCTATCGTTACGTCACTCATAATAATGAATAGATAATTCCTACAAATTTAATTAAAGAAACGTTCAATTACCAATGTTCAATGCTCAATTATCAAGTTAGGGGCTATTTTCCCTTATTTTTTTGAGCAGTTGATATGCTCTTGGCGATTATCGCTATTAACTCCTCCGTTTCTTTATAAATTGGGTCAAGTTTTAAAACTGGCTTTATCATTTGTTTTTTAATAATAATCTTTAATGCGGTCCTGCATTCTTTCAGTTCTTTAAGTATAACCGCCATTTTATGAATAAAATCATTCCTAGACTCTGCTCCCTGAGCCTCACCATAATTGAATGTTGGAGAATGACATGATCTTACCAATTGACCAGCTATATAATTTCCTGCCCTTGTATTGGGTAATGCTTCTACAGCATCAATCATGCGCCAGGTATAATCCACAAAGCGGTCTTCCAAATCATATTTTCTTTGTTCCATTTTCTTTAAACTTAACAGACCTCAAAATACAAAAAGACTCTTTGTAACGACTTGAATATTGAAAATTGAGCATTGGTCACTGGGCATTTTCCAAAAGCTCTTCCCAATATTCAGCTGCTCTCCGGGTATGTGGGATAACGATGGTGCCGCCTACAATATTGGCTACCGCAAACACCTCATATAGCTGGTTGGTAGTAATACCCAATTCATGGCTTTTGCCCAAATGGTATTTAATACAATCATCACATCGTAGCACCATGCTGGCAACCAGTCCCAGCAGTTCTTTCGTTTTAACATCCAATGTGCCTTCTGCATAGGTGTTAGTGTCAAGGTTCCAGAGGCGTTTGATAACAAGGTTGTCTTTACTGAGGATGATGTCATTCATTCTTGTCCGGTAGTCATTAAATTCTTTTACAAGATTACTCATGGTATAAATTTTATGACCTCAAATGTAGCCAAGATGGCCTTTCATCATTTACCAA
>JBKJIX010000087.1:0-24445 GCA_046598205.1 Chitinophagaceae bacterium | reverse complement strand
CCCGATAGCTATCGGGTTCACAAAGAAAAATTCCTTTACTTTCAATACGTTGTGTTCTTCGTGAAAAACTTTGTGGGCTTTGTGCTCCTTGTTTATAGACTTTTGAGACAGCCTCTTTTTTAAACTAAGAATCATGGCAAAATATGCAATCGGTATTGACATTGGAGGTACTAATACCAAGTTTGGTATTGTAGATAAAGATGGCCACATACTAAAGCAAGACAGGCTGCTTACCAATGAACCCGATGGTGTCCAGGATTTTATTGATGAATTGCATACCAGGCTGATGCCATTGATAAAAGATGCTGGTGGTATAAAAAACTTTGCTGGTGTTGGTATTGGTGCTCCCAATGGTAATTATTATACAGGAAATATTGAATATGCCGCTAATTTAAAATGGAGAGGTATTATTCCATTCGCTAAAATGGCGTCCGAAAAATTTGGCTTGCCCGTAAAACTCACCAATGATGCCAATGCCGCTGCTATGGGAGAAATGATGTACGGCTGCGCCAAAGGCATGAAGCATTTTATTACTATTACCCTGGGAACGGGGGTAGGTAGCGGTATTGTTATTGATGGAAAAATAGTATTGGGACATGATGGCTTTGCCGGTGAACTGGGACACACTATTATCCGGCCAGGAGGCAGGCTGCATAAAGGAACAGGTATCAGAGGGGCATTAGAAGCTTATGCGTCTGCAACAGGTGTACGGGAAACTGCTTTGGAAATGCTGACAGCAAATCCCAATGTAGAAAGTCTTTTGAGAGATTATACCATTAACGACCTTATCACCAGCCACACAGTATATGAATGTGCGATTAAAGGAGATAAGATCGCCAACGATATTTTTGAATTTACCGGACAGATATTAGGCGAAGCCTTAGCAAACTTCGTCATGTTCTCTTCGCCGGAAGCTATTGTATTATTTGGCGGCCTTACCAAAGCCGGCGATTTGATAATGAACCCAACACGGAAAGCAATGGAAGAAAACCTGATTCAGATATTTAAGAATAAAATAAAAATTGTTTATAGTAACCTGCAAGAAGCAGATGCGGCAATATTAGGAGCCAGTGCATTGGTGTGGGAGTGAAAACAGTTATGAGTTGTGAGTTTGGAGTTTCGGGTTAAAGCCTGAAACGTGTAAATTGCTTAAAGGAGACAGGACTGTATTTAATTTTTATCAGCGTTAAATAACACTGCCCCGGTTATTTTCAAATCAGCTTTATGCTGGGTATAAATTACTAATTGCCAGTTATCATTTGAAAGATTTGACGGCCAATTCAATTCAAATTCATTCTTTTGTGCTGCTGTTTGTTGCAATAATGTCCTTACAACATTAGTGTGTGATAATTTTGTACCACTGTTCTCCCCTGTCTTCACATTCATTGTTGCCTTTTTTTGAACTAATGCTGCCAGCAGATTTGTTTTTTTGAAATCACCTTCTGAACGAACAATGAAGCTCAGTTTGTCATTATTCTTTTTCACATTTTCAATTGTTAGCTGAACAGTCGCTTTATCTGCCAGGGCTTTTTTGATAGCTGATTCTGCATGGCCTCTGTTGCTGCCGACTAATTCATACTCACCATTCACCACCAATTGCGGTGTATAAACACTTTCAAGATTCAGTTGCCGTGCATAGTTACGTTGCCTTTCCGAGTATTCATTGCTGCTAAAAGGATCTGTCCAGCCAAGCCTGTTCCAGTAATCAACATGAAATGACAAAGGAATAATATTTGAATCCAGTTTTGCCAGCTGTGGTAATAATTTATCTGCTGACGGACAACTAGAGCATCCTTCTGAAGTAAATAACTCCAATACTGCAATAGGAGTATAAGAACCCATTACTGATACTGACTTTACTTTTTGGGGTGAAGCCGTTAATTTACTTTTAGAAATAAAACCCAACCCGATAATACCGGCAAAAGCGATTGTTATAATTATCCATTTCATACCTGCAAGCTACGTTGCCGAAATTAGCAACAGATGTCATTTGAAAGACAAAGGAAAAAATTTAAACACTATTAACAAGTTCTAATGAAAAATGCCCGGTTAACCGGGCATTGACTATTCGCAGGAATTGAACGTTCTATTTTATTTTCAGAACAGGCTTTAGTTGGTAAACACCAGTACCTGTCTGATGAATGGATAATGCAGCATCAAAATCTATCAGTAATGAATCTAAATTTGCATTAAGTTTCTTGTTTACTTTTATTTTCAAACCAGATTCGGAACCGCTTGGAATAGTTAGTGGGAAAACAATTCCATTTACTTTGATAGAATTATTAGGTCCCAGTACAAAACGGATTTCTTTTACAATATTTGTTGGAATGGTACCGGTTGCAAGTAATGTATCTACACCATTTTGCAGCCCCAAAAGATTATATATACCGGCATTGGTAGTAAGGTTTGCCCACCCATGAACGGAATCTTCACTGAATTTTACATTTACCTGTCGAATATCCACATTTACCTCATCAGCTAAAATAGGATTATCTGTAAGTCTTACTTTAAGCATGGTACTTTTATTGCTATCGTCTTTTGAACAGGCAATAAATACGATTGCCACAACTACGGCAAGCACAGAGGACAAAAATGCAATCTTTTTCATATTAATAAATTTTACAGGCATATTGACAAAATCATGCCAAAGCAGAAATTTGTGGAAAACTAACAGAATTGCTTTAAAATGTTAAAATCTACTTATTCCTGATAATAAATACAGCCGGAACTGGCCGCTGACCTGTTGCATCAGAAACTTTGATTGTTTCCTGTCCATTTATCAGCATACAACTGCTGCCACCACCATCAAGGTTGAGTGCTTCCCAACAACCGATGTCTTTAAATATTTGTGCTTCTTGTGTAAGTGTGGATCCTTCTGCTTTACCGGGGTTGCGGCCTTCAATTACTAATATGATGAGCTTGTTATCTCTTGTATAGCCCATTGCAGTGCGGGGATGTTTGTCTTCAATGGCTTTGCCTGCGAATTTTAGTTCTTCTTCGTTAGAAATTTTGATCCCGCCTCTTTGTAAAAGAACAGGGCCACCACCTACCGCAGTTTGCATTTTCCATTTAGTAAGTGTGGGAATTAATACTCCTTGATGGCCGTTAATCAACGAAGTCTGATATTTATAAAATGAAAAATCATGCTGATTTAAAGAATCCTTTAAAACTCCAAACGGCCACTGCATTCCGTAGGCTTTATTCATAGTTGAATCAGCAAACAACCAAGCAACATCTGCTTCCCTTTTTTTAGATATCCCAATTGCACTTCCTAAAGTATGGCGATAAGTAAACGTATCCTTTCCTCTTCCGTTTATTGTGTGAATATTATAACTAACCAGCTTCTTGTTCTTTATCACCACATTCAAATTCTGGTTAGTGGCAAACGAAAAGAAAGTTGTGTTTACCACCAGCAGCGGCTTGTCATTCTTTTCATAAAACTTAGAGGGAGTTAAGCGGCGTTTGTAAGTAGTGTCAACAGTAAAGTCTAATTTCTTATCCATCAAATCTGCTTCCATATAGTAAGCAATATTGGGTTTGCCATCCAGCAGGTCAGTTGTTTTGTACACATGAACAGAAGAAGGCAAAGGCTGAAACAATGAATCAACATTCTGCCATTTCAATTGACCATTTACTTGTAACCCTAAAAATAAATTGATAATAAATATTGTAAAGACTCTTACCATAACTCCAGACTAAAGACTAGCGACTCCAGGCTTTTCACTCTCCCATTTATTTCTCCCATAGCCTGCTATCACATGCCGTTCGCTATGATAAGATGAACGAACCAACGGGCCGCTTTCTACATAATCCAATCCGAGGTTATAGCCTATCTCCCTGTATTCTGCAAATTCATCCGGATGAACAAAGCGATGAACAAATAAATGTTTTTTTGTTGGCTGTAAGTATTGACCAATCGTTACCACATCACATCCATTGGCCTGTAAATCTTTCAGTGTTTGTATCACTTCCTCTTTTTCTTCACCCAGGCCAAGCATGATGCCGCTTTTTGTTCTCATACCGCCTTCTTTCAATGTCCTTATCACTTCCATACTCCGCCAGTATTTAGCTTGTATGCGGACTTGCCGTGTCAGTCTTTCTACGGTTTCAATATTATGACTCACTACTTCCGGTGCAGCATCAACCACCCGTTGTATATCTTCTTTCACTCCTTTAAAATCGGGAATCAATGTTTCTAATGTTGTATCGGGGTTTAATGCTTTAACAGCTTTAATAGTGTTGTTCCAGATGATAGAGCCACCATCTTTTAATTCATCCCTGTCCACCGAAGTGATAACGGCATGTTTCACTTTCATCAGGTGTATGGCTTCTGCTACCCTTTGTGGTTCATCCCAATCTACTGCTTCTGGTCTGCCGGTGGCAACAGAACAAAAACCACAACTCCTTGTACACACATTCCCCAAAATCATAAATGTGGCCGTACCGGCTCCCCAGCATTCTCCCATATTGGGACAGTTGCCGCTTTCGCAAATAGTGTGGAGTTTGTGGCTGTCAACAAGGCTTCTTACATGCTTGTATTCTTCGCCAATTGGAAGTTTTACCCTGAGCCAGTCTGGCTTTTTTATTCTTGTGTTATCAACCGCCGCAGAAGTTACCGGTAACTCAATCATGGTGCAAAAATACAGTAGATAAAGGCTAAAAAGAACCCTCCATGAGTTTTTCCTTATTTGGAAAAAGTGTTAAAGCACAACTCTTGTAGGGATTTTAAATAAGGTATTACTTTCTTCGCCCAAACAGAATAGAAATGTAGCCCTGTAAAAACATTTGCTTTTCTTTCTGGCCAATCATCATGGGAATTTTGGAACCGTAGAATTCGATACTTAAGCCTGCTTCAATTCCTGAAACCACTTCATTGAAACGGCCATAATCAAACCGAAGAGCCGACTTTACAAATGCACCCGGTTTCATTTTTATTTCGCTCCAGCCCTTTCCTATTCCGCCGCCACCTATAATAGTGGGGCCAAGAAATAAGGAACTGTCTGCTCTTGAATATTTGATGGTTTTATTTTGGCCTGATACCGGATCCTGTACTTCTATGTAATAAGGCCTTAATAAACCCAATGCCAATCCCCCATTAAAAACCGCAGAAACAGCTACACCGTTTTTATTCCCTTTTTGCCCAAGCATGTATTGCTGGCCAAAACCCAATGTGACCTGGTAAAAGCTGTTGATTTTTCCATAGATAAATGGGTTGCCAAATACAAGGCCACCGCCACCAGATAATTTTTCTTCTTTCTGGTTTTTTATCTCGGTAATATCAATGCGGTAAATGTTTGTTTTGCGATTGGTCTTCATTTGCCCCAATTCGTAAAAGGCACCGAATCCATTAGTACGGCCCTGGATGCCGAAAATGTTTTGCTTCCGGTACACCAGCACACCTTCTTCCGACTGTTTGATTAGCGTATTTATTTTTTGACGGCGTTCTTCTTTCTTATCATCTTTAGATGGCTTGCGGCCAGACGTATCCTTTTGTGCGGATAATGTCAGAACAATTGTTGCAAGCAATACAGTGAGGGGTAGTTTCTTCACGGAATACATATTTAGGCTAAGAGTTTGAAAGAGAAAAGGAGACAAAGAGAATACATTTTATGATTCTGATGACTGCCTGATTCTTATTTCATTTTATTTTAAACAAGAAGAAATTTAAAAGCCAGAAGAAATATTTGTTACCCTCCTTTTCTCACTACTCTCTTTTCTCCTCTTAGTTTAATAACGTAAATTTAGGGCAAAATATTGATAATGACTTCTACAGTAGTTTATAACGGCGATTTAAGAACCACTTGTGCCCACTTGAAAAGCGGCAATTCTTTTGAAACAGATGCTCCGACTGATAACAATGGAAAAGGAGAACGTTTCTCCCCCACAGATTTGCTGGCAACCAGCCTTGCCACCTGTATGATAACGGTAATGGGCATTAAGGCCCGTACCATGGGCTTTGACCTGAATGATGTAAAGATTGAAGTATTAAAAATTATGAAGGCTGACCCACGACGGGTTGGCGGTATTGAACTAACTTTTCATATACCTGATGCGTTGAAAGATATTGATGAAAAGACAAAATCGATTTTGAAGAATACAGGTAATACATGTCCGGTTCAGTTTAGTATTCATCCGGAAATTGAGGTGAAAGTGGATTGGGGAAGTTGGGCATAGTAATTAGCAACATTTGGATAAATAATGTAACAGGACTTTTGAATAGTCTAATTAGCTAACCGTATTACTTGTTATCATTTCCTGATTTCAATATTGCATTCCCTAGCGCACAATCCAAGCAACGCTTCTTATTACAATATTCATTCTTCACCTCAATTAATCCCTGGCTGTCAAAAGCATTTTTATTTTCAACTCCGAGTTTTATAAATCCTTTAGTGATATTATTACTCTCAGCAGCCGTTTTCTCCAACCATTTCAGGGCTTTGTCTTTGTATTTATTTTCATCATGATAATTGCCATAGGCAAATAAGACGGGGGCTACGGTGTTGATGATTATATTCTCAATCATTGCTGGGCCAAGAGTCTTCTTTTTAAAAGTAGATGCTTCATCAAACTTGTAATGATAGTGCCAGTAATCGTTGGCCGTTATATCAAACCATTCTTTAACAATTTTTACAGATTCAGCTTCTTTAATTTTAGAAAACAAATGAGCTGACTCATGAACCAACATCGCCAACTGCGCCAACCGGATAGTGGGAAAGTTTCCGGGCCGCATCCGGAGAAAGAAGACGGGGCTGCTACATGGTTTGAGGCTGTATTTATGTTTTTGGAATTGATATTCTTTCTGTAACATCACGGGGTAAGCATCCACGAACTTGCCTTCCAATAAACCAGCCTGTCCAAGCAACAATGCTTCTAACTGGTGTATCTGGCTTTTATTTTTGGATAATACATTTATGGGAATTGATTTAGCAATGGCTTCAAACGCCTCAGCATTTACTTTCATTCCGAAGTTGCGGGCCAGTAGCCACCAGAATGTTTCTTCCCAGTGATAATTATTTTGTTGCAGGTATGTATCCACCGCTTTTGCTTTTCGAAGAAGTCTTTCTGCCAACAGTCTGTCTTTCCAGCTTCTCCATGTTATATCCTTCACGGTGTTGATACTTTTTTCACAAGGAATGAAAGAATTGGCATTCATTAATTCCTCATACCGCTGCAATAGTATTTTTGAAACTCTGCCGTTCAGTTCCAGCACCGGGGCAACGGAACGCTGTTCTGTTTTATCTATCGGAACGGAGTTCCGATTTCCGTTCCGGCCTCCATCATCTTCCCACACCACATGCAGAATTACATTATTATAATTCTTATCGTTTTGATGATTATGCTTTTTCCAGTCAGATGTTTTGATATGCAGTTCAACCGTTCCGGCCCAGGTGGTTTTGCCAATCTTAATTTTTGCATCGGAAAAATCAGGTCCCTGATTGGTGTTGTATTGACCAGCAAAAAGAACCTGAACAGTTTCTCCCATAGTTGTAGCAAGTTCTCCTTTGTTGAAGTATTGAAATTGCCAGATGAATTGAAGCAGCCGTTCGGTCATAATATTGGTTAATCTGTTAATTGGTTAAATTGTTAATTAGGAATTACCAAAGTAATAAAAGTCTGATGAATTTCGAAAACTCCTTACTAATAAACCAATTAACTATTTAACCAATTAACTTTTGTATTTCTCTCACCACCCTGCTCACCGGCAGCCCCATCACATTATAGAAATCACCGTTAATGGATTTGATGCCCACCACTCCTATCCATTCCTGTATGGCATAAGCACCTGCTTTGTCGTAAGGTTTGTATTTATCAACGTAAAATTCTATTTCAGATACGGTGATAGTATGAAATTCCACTTCAGTAGTATCTGCGAAAGCAATTTCTGTAGCACCTTTTCTTATTACCACACCAGTTATCACTTTGTGCCTCTCTCCAGACAGAGCTAATAAAATACTTACTGCATCTTCCCGGTGTACAGGCTTGCCAATAATATTTTCTCCGAGGACTACTATGGTATCAGCAGCTAAAATAATTTCGTCTGCACTTCTTTGTTCCTGCACGGCTATTGCTTTGTTACGGGCAATGTAAAGAGCTACTTCATCCGGCTCTAATCCCGGAGGAAACCGTTCATCGGTTTCTTTTACCACTATTTCAAAAGGTACTTCGGCCCATTCCAATAATTGTTTGCGGCGGGGAGATTGCGAAGCAAGGATTATTTTGTTCATAGATAATAATAGAAAAAGATCATAGATAAGATACCAGTGAGCATAACTAATTTCATCATTGTACTCAACTTGTGAAAGTCTTGTGTGCTTACACTTTTTCTCAGCTTAAATAAAATCAACATCAACGGAAAAATAATTGCTGGTACACTGTAGGCAACTGCCAGCCACCATTTAAACTGTAAAACATAGACCTGCAAAATAATCAGTATTGCAATCAATACCACCAGCCAAACAGCAGCATACACCTTAGTCGCATTTACCCCCCATAGAATCGGCATGGTGCGGCAACCATACTTAGCATCTCCCGGCATATCCTCCATATCTTTTATTGCTTCCCGGATAAGAGAAACAATAAAAGCAAAGCCGGCATATAAAATCGTAAGCCTGAAAAATTTTGTCTGATTAGTATCCCCTGCTCCAAACGCATCCGCAAGATCTACTTTTGAAAAGAAAATAATGAGTATCGTCCAGGCTGTTAGCAAGGAAATAACAATATTGCCTGTGAGGAGATTTTTTTTAAAGTTGGTAGAATAAAACCAAAGTAGTACTACACAGAGAATATTGGCCAGTATCAGGTACCATTTTTGTGCGAAAGGAACAGCCAGTATCGTTAGTATTATACCAGTAGTGCTCAGCATAAAATGCCAGGCTATGGCCCAGCGGCGGTTAATGACTTTATCCACCACCATTTTGTGTGGCTTATTTACTTCATCAATATTAATATCAAAATAATCGTTGATGATATATCCGGCAGCTGCGATAAGTAATGAAGCAAAAACCAGTAGTATAAAGCGAAGCAGGTCTTCCGGTGGTATATTGCCTTTATAAAGAGTGTAATAAATACAAATCTGGAAAAGCACCTGGGTAAGTGCCATAAAAAAGAGATTGGGCAGTCGCACCAGCTTCAAAAAGGCTGCAATCAATCTCATGGATAAAATTTGTGGGAAGATACGAAATACGAGGTATGAAGCAGGAGGTACGAGGTGTCGAAAGAAAATTTTTTTACAAACTAATACGCCACTCAGACTTCCGAATTCTGACTTCTTGTTTCTATCTCGAGGCTACGTCCTCCCTATAATTCCAATGATCATTCAGCTTCAGCACTTTTTCAATTACATCTCTCACACAGGCATCACCACCTTTTAATGGAGAAATATATTGAACTGCTTCTTTTACTTCATTCACTGCATCAGCCGGGCAACACGGCAAACCAACAACGGACATTACCGGCAAATCAGGTAAATCATCTGCCATATAAAGCAGTTGTTCTTTGGACAATTTATTTTTCGCCATGTAATCTGTAATAAACATTTTTTTATCCCCTATTGACATGTGTACATCATGTATGCCTAATTTTTCTAACCGGTTGGCTACCTGCGGTGAATTACCACCGGAAACTATCAGCACCCGGTAGCCATTTTTTACGGCCATCTGCAAGGCAAACCCATCTTTAATATTCATCCGTCTTGCCTGCAAGCCATTGTCTAATATCAGCACCGTGCCGTCTGTCAGAACACCATCTACATCAAAGATGAAAGTGGTAATTGGTTTAAAAAGTTCGAGAATGTTCATAAGCCCCTATCCCCTAAAGGGGGATTTGAAAGTTTTAAAGAAACGTTAGTCTTCAATTATAAAAAAAACCATTACTCCCCGCCGACTGGCGGGGTTGGGGGTTGACTATCTCTCCATTCATACACCCAGGCACTTTGTATCATTTCCAAATGCCCTTCGGTACTTCCTTCCCTTTTGCCTTCAAAGCCGGGAATTTGTAAAATCCATTCTAATAAATCCGTAAAACGGATGCGATAAATTTTCCCTTCGTTAAATTCGTCGCCAAACCGTTCATACAGTTTCAAAGCAATGTCTTCATGGTCGGCCCAGTTTATCGGTGGTTCAAAATGGCTCATATGCTGGTTTACTTGTTTCTGGTTATTTGTATTTAACTCGAAGCTCATAGCTAATAACTTGCAGCTTCTCTTTTACTCTCCTAAAAATTGTGTCTGGTCAGGCAATGTTACTTCTACATTACCACTACCGTCGTTCAAAAGACATTGACAACTCAACCTGGAACTTAGCTTCGGACTTACCGCTCTGTCAATAAAATCTTCTTCTTTATCGCTTAGTTCTTCTAAAAAATCAGCTCCTTTATCAACATATAAATGACAGGTGCTACAGGCACAAACACCGCCGCAATTATGATGAAGGTCAATATCGTTTTTTAAAGCCACTTCCAGTAGCGACTGACCTGATTCAACATTGGTAAATGTTACAGGCTCTAAACCCCGTTGTTCAAAATTAAATTTAATAGTGTACATCTTTATTTTTTCTGTTCTGGCTTATCCCCCGGAGCTTAATGCAATGGCGGGGAGCAAAAATAATGGTAAAACAATTAATGGGTTTACTTGTTCGGGAAAATGAAAGAATTAACCGCAGAACATGAGTTACATGAGAACTCGCAGAGATACTCTGCGCTAACTCTGAGTTCTTCTTTCTCTGCGGTTTGTATTGATGATTAAAGTTTATTTAGTTTGCTGAATACTTTCTGTCAGCAACACATAAATATTCTTCAACTGTGGATGGGCTTTCAGTAATTCAAGATGTTTCTGAATGGTTTCACTGTCATGCCGGATGGCAGGCCCTGTTTGCGCCTCTTTGGGAGAAGTATTTTTTAGTCTTCCTGCAGTTTCTTCAATTAATGGCAACAACTGTTTGAAATCCAGCCCTTCTTTGCGGCAATAATCTTCGGCCAGGGAGTATAAATGATTAACAAAATTACTAACCACTACCGCTGCCACATGCAATTTCAATCTTGTGTCATCTCCTGCTTCTACTACTTGCCCGGCAGAAATGGAATGAGCAAGTTGTTCCAGTATGTTTTTTGTTTTTGTATCGTTGCCATCAAAAAAGACGGGAACATCTGGTAATGCAGTCATATCCTTTCTGAGGCTTTGCAAGGGATAGAACACTCCGTAATGCTCACTTACATTCTTCAGTATTTCTTTGGGAACAGATGCAGCAGTATGTGCTATTACCTTACCAGGAAGTTTTAATTGGTCAGTTACATCTTCCAAGGCATCATCAGTAACAGCAATCAGATAAACATCAGCATTTTTGTTGATGGTACTTTTATAATTAGTTGACTCGCTGTTCCACTCATAGGCAAGTTCTGTAGCAGCCGCTGCATTCCGGCTATATACCTGTATAATATCATGCCCGGCAGCAATAAATTTTCGCCCCAGTACCGCAGCTACATTTCCCGAACCTATTATTACAATGTCCATGCTCCTGTTTGATTTTCTAAATGGTAGAATTTCGATGAGGCTGTCTCAAAAGTATTTTTAACTAAGATAGCCGGGAAGGCGGAAAGACGATAAGAATTGATATTCAACCAGTAATTTTTTACCGCCTTACCGTCTTACCGGCAAAAACCGACTTTTAAGACAGCCTCATTGTAATATTTACTAAAGTGTAAAAGTACAGCCTAATTTTGCGTTCGATGAAACTATCGCAGCGTTTAGCTATCGGCTATTACAGAACAAAATTCAAGCTTCTTTCCACCATCTCCAAAAAGAAAGCTGCGGAAATGGCTTTTGACCTGTTTTGTACACCGCAACGAAGGCATGTAAAACCATTACCAAAAATATTTGAGCAGGCCGAAAAGCTACAACTCAAGCTGGACAGCAGCATGATGCAAGGCTGGCGATGGAACCACCCGTCTAAACGTAAATTGTTAATTATTCACGGCTACGAATCCTCCGTTACCAATTTTGACCGTTATGTGAGGCCATTCATCAAAAAAGGATACGAAGTGCTTGCTTTTGACGCACCAGCACACGGCAGAAGCGGTGGCAAAAAAATAACTGCCCCTTTATTTAAAAAGATGATACAGGAGATACATAAAAAATATGGTCCGGTTCAATCTTATATGGCACATTCATTTGGAGGACTGGCAGTTAGTCTTGCGTTGGAAGAAATAAGTCATACAAATGATTACAGGCTGGCATTGATTGCGCCTGCAACAGAAACAACTACCGCCGTTGACACTTATTTCAAATTCCTGAAATTAGATCCGGCAGTCAGAATTGAATTTGAGAAAGTAATCATCAAAAAAGCTGGTGTAAGTTCCGACTGGTATTCAATAAGAAGGGCGATGAAACATATCCGGGCAAAAGTCCTCTGGGTGCAGGATGAAGATGATGAAATAACACCGATGAATGATGTACTGAAAGTAAAAGCAGAAAACTATCCGAATATCGAATTCGTAATTACAAAGGGGCTAGGTCATCGAAGGATTTACCGTGACAACAAAGTGGTGAAACAAATAATAGATTTTCTGTAACCTTTACTTCAGTTTTGTAGCAGTGTTTAACCTGTCGCTTACATTATCCCAGTTAATTATTTGCAGCATGGTATCTACAAAATCATTCCGTTTGTTTTTGTATTTGAGATAATAGGCATGTTCCCATACATCCACAACAAGTAAAGGAATAACACCCCATTGTGTAAGCTTTTCATGATTTTCACATTGCAGCACCGTCAGCTTATCACTGTAAGGCTGGTAACCTAAAATTCCCCAACCATTACCATCCACATCTTTGGATGTCTTGGTCAGGTACATTTTTAATTTTTCATAACTGCCAAAATCTTTTTCAATTCTCTTTAGCAACTCCCCTTTTGGGTCCATTTTAGTATTTGTAAGGTTTGTCCAGAAAATAGTATGCAATACATGTGACGAAAAATGGTAGGATAATTTTTTTGTCCAATAATCTACTGTTTCCATATTATTCTCATCTATGGCTTTCCTGATTTTTATCAAATCATTATTCGCCGCCTTTACAGCCCCACCATGATGAAAAGTGTGATGCAGGTAAACCGTTTCCTCATCCATGTGTGGCTCAAGAAAATTTTTATTGTAAGGCAAAGCAAGGTGTTGAAAATTACCGCTTGCATCTGTTAGCTTATCCAACCCATTTTCATCATAATGTTGGGCAAGAACAGAATTAGTCGGTAACAAACTGGTAGCTGCTAATACACCGGAGGCAGTAAGGAATTTTTTGCGGTCCATAAATAAGTTTCAGATAATAGTCTTGTTAAATAGCTTCACTTAAAGGTATCTAATAAATCTGAACTGGTTCTGAACATCGTAGTTTAGGGTGCATTTAAAGTTATCGTCTGCTAATCCAGAAAACAAAAAAGCCAATTTATTGTTGATTTTTTATGAAACAGCTATTTGCAATAGTATTTTTCTTTACTTGCAGCAGTAGTTCCTGCTCCAAAAGAGATATTGATACTATGCCCAACTCTGTTGTTGCCAAAAAATATACTTATCTCGCCTTAGGCGATTCATATTCTATTGGTGAAATGGTGCCTGCGCCAGATAATTTTCCCGGCCAGGTTTATAGCATGATGAAAAATGATACTGTCAATTTTCAACCGCCCCGCATTATTGCCAAAACCGGCTGGACAACTGTTGAACTGGAAGGTGGTATTGTAACAGCCAATAATACCAATCCCTTACTTAGCTCCTACGACTTTGTCTCCTTATTAATAGGTGTAAATAATCAATACAGGGGCCGGTCAGTTGATAGCTACAAACCAGAGTTTGAAGAGCTATTAAAAAAAGCCATACGCTATGCGGGAAACAGGGCTGACCGGGTGGTTGTTCTCTCTATTCCTGATTGGGGTGTTACTCCTTTTGCGGCTGGCAGAGACAAAGTACAAATAGCAAGGGAAATTGATGCATATAATGCCGCCAATAAGCAGATAGCCCTTCAGTATAATGTACATTATATAGACATAACTACCTGGACAAGGGAAGCCGCCACCGATAACTCACTACTGGCAAGTGACGGTCTGCACCCATCCGGCAAAGAATACAAGAGATGGGCGGAGAAGATTAGTCTGTTTTTAAAATCAAAAATGTAGTTGAAATACTGCGGGTATTCTACCTGTTTACCTGGCATATTTAATCTTGAATAAGAGGATAAAATTTGTTTTCCCGAAAAATTTATTATCCTTGTCCTACCTTGCGGCCGCTGAAAAGCGGTTTTTGCTTTGCCCGCCGAAGCTTTAGCGTTGGCGGGATGTCCGCCTAAAAAGATTAAAAACAGGCGGATGTTGTATATAATATTGTATCCATTATGGCGAAAAATTTATTGATAGTAGAGAGCCCGGCGAAAGCGAAAACAATTGAGAAAATACTGGGAACTGATTTCCAGGTTAAGAGTTGTTTTGGCCATATCCGTGACCTGGAGAAAGCCGGTATGGGCATTAATTTAGAGAAAAACTTTGAACCCAGTTACATTGTACCCGAAGACAAACAAAAGGTGGTGAATGAATTGAAAGCACTGGCTAAAAAATCTGGCGAAGTATGGCTGGCAACGGATGAGGACCGTGAAGGTGAAGCCATCAGTTGGCACCTATGCGAGGTGCTTGGCCTCGACCCAAAAACGACCAAACGCATCGTTTTTCATGAGATTACTAAAACGGCAATACTATCAGCCGTACAAAATCCACGGTTGCTTGATATGAACCTGGTGATGGCACAACAGGCCCGCCGGATACTGGATAGAATTGTGGGCTTTGAACTCAGCCCCGTTCTCTGGCGCAAAATGAGTATGCGAAATAACCTGAGTGCAGGCCGTGTACAAAGTGTGGCGGTAAGGATAATTGCCGAAAGAGAAAGAGAAATCAATGCGTTTATCCCGGTTAGTACATTTAAAATAGAAGGATTATTTACAGCAAAAGATGTTTCTGATAAGTCGGTCACCTTTGCGGCCGAAGGAAAAAAACAAAATGCTGCAGAAGATGCAGAGGCATTTTTGAAAAGTTGTGTCGGTGCAAGCTATAAAGTAAATGATATACAGGTAAAACCGGGTAAACGTTCCCCTGCCCCGCCTTTCACTACTTCCACATTACAACAGGAAGCCTCCAGAAAATTAGGCTATGGCGTGGCGAGAACCATGCAGATAGCACAACGTTTGTATGAGAATGGATACATTACTTATATGCGTACTGATAGTGTGAACCTGAGTAACACAGCTTTAGGTGATATTACTGCTACCGTAAAAGGAATGTATGGTGAAAAATATCACCAGTTCAGAAAATTTAAAAATAAAAATGAAAGTGCACAAGAGGCCCACGAAGCCATCCGGCCAACGTATAGCAGCAATCCATCTATACAAGAAGCAGAATGGGCAAGACTATATGAATTGATCTGGAAAAGAACAATGGCCAGCCAGATGGCAGATGCAGAGTTGGAAAAAACGACAGCTAAGATTGAAATTTCTACCAATAAAGATGAACTGACGGCATCAGGTGAAGTATTGAAATTTGATGGCTTCCTCAAAGTGTATCGTGAAGATAAAGATGAGGAAGAGTTGGAAGAAGATGCCAACGAAGGTATGTTGCCACCATTGACTGTTGGTCAGCAATTGCCACTAACAGTAATGAAAGCTACGGAACGTTTCAGCCGTCCGCTTCCCCGCTACACGGAAGCCTCGCTGGTAAAAAAATTAGAAGAGCTTGGTATTGGTCGTCCTTCTACTTATGCACCAACTATCTCTACCATATTAAAAAGAGGTTATGTAGAGAAAAGAGATAAGGAAGGTAGCCGCCGTGATTTTCGGGTGTTTAAATTAGAGAAGGATAGTGTGAGCAAGATAATGGAACAGGAAAACACCGGTGCGGAGAAATCAAAACTGTTTCCCTCTGATTTAGGATTGGTGGTTACCGATTTTCTGAAACAGTATTTTGGTGATATTATGGACTATAGTTTCACCGCCAGGATTGAAGAAGAGTTTGATGAAGTGGCCGAAGGCAAAATGAAATGGAATAAAGTGATCGATGAATTCTATTTGCCATTTAAAAAAGATGTTGACAATACGATTGAAAATGCAGAACGGATAAAAGGTGAAAGAGAATTGGGTATAGACCCTGAAAGTGGCAAACCTGTTTTTGCCCGCATGGGTCGTTACGGCGCTATGATACAAATTGGCGTAGCAGATGATGAAGAGAAACCAAGATTTGCAAAAATACCAACGGGACAAAGTATTGAAACTATTACCTACGAAGAAGCAATGATTCTCTTTGGTGCGCAGGGAACGATGGGGCAATACGAGGAGAAAGATATTTCAGTGAACGTAGGCCGCTTTGGTCCCTATGTAAAATGGGGGGATGAATTTGTTTCTATTCCAAAAGGTACTGACCTTGCTACGGTAGATTTAGAAAGAGCTATAGAATACGTAAAGCAAAAACAAATTGCTGATGCACCTGTTGGTACTTATAATCAAAAACCAATTACCAAAGGCAAAGGACGATTTGGTCCTTATATAAAATGGGATGGTATGTTTGTTAATGTGCCTAGAAGATATGACTTTGACAACCTGACCCAGGCAGAAATGGATGAACTGTTAGACGCCAAAGTAAAAAAAGAAGCCAACCGCTACATACAACGATGGGAAGATGAAAAAATATCAGTAGAAAATGCAAGATGGGGTCCTGTGTTGAAATTTGGCAAAAAGATTCTTAAGCTGAATTTGAAAGCTGACGGTACAAAATATTCTGCTGAAGAAGCGGCTCTTATTCCATTAGAAGATATAAAAGCAATGATAGCGGCACAGGTGCCTAATGCCTTTGGGAAGAAAAAGGCTGCCCCAAAGAAGAAAGCGGCTCCCAAAAAGGCGGCAGTGAAAAAAGCTGCTAAGAAGAAATAGATATTTTTTGTACATGTATATATGAAAGCAGTTATAAAAAGAGAGCCCCAATATATTACCGATAAAAAGGGTAAAAAACTATCAGTGGTTATTTCTATGCCCCAGTATAAACAAATGTTGGGAAATCTTGAAGAACTGGAAGATATACGGCTGTATGATGCGGTAAAGGCCAGAAAAGAAAAAAGCATTCCTTTCAATCAGTATCTCCAACGCCGCCATAAAAAGAATGCCTGATTACCAGATAGAAATTACGAGAACAGCTCAAAAGCAATTAGACAAGCTTCCGGATTCTGTTGCCGGTATTCTTATTGAAGCAATTCATGACTTAGCGGTTAATCCCCGTCCGCATGGCAGCAAAAACTAAAAGGAAGGGACGGTTACAGAATTCGTAAAGGAGATTTCAGGATTATCTACGATATCTATGAAAGGATTCTGACCATTGAAGTAATTGCGATTGGAAACAGAAGGGATGTTTATGAATAAATCCCTTTTATGAAAAAGGGATTACTGGGAGAAATAGATCCTACTTACGGAGATGAAATGTTCGATGTGCTACGCAAATAAAATTTTGTAACTTACAATATGAGGGCCAAAGAAGTAATTAAATTGCTTGAGGAAGATGGTTGGTATTTGTCAAGACAGAAAGGAAGCCACAAACAGTATAAGCATAAAACTAAAAAGGGCTTAGTAACTGTGGCAGCCCACAAAATGTCAGATGATATTGCGACGGGAACATTAAATAGTATTTTTAAACAAGCTCAAATAACAAAGAAATGATAAAGTATCTGGTGGTATATGAAAAAACAAAGACAGGCTATTCAGCTTATGTTCCTGACATACCAGGTGTGATTGCAACTGGCAAAACAAAAACCGTTGTGGAGAAAAACATATTCGGCGCAATTCAGTTTCATCTTGAAGGATTAAAAGAAGAAAAAATCCGAATTCCGAAATCGCAAGCTGATAGCGAAGTTTTAGTGTTTGCCATATAAACCTCTGCAAAAATTAGACACCCCCTACTACTAGGAAAAAACACACCTTTCGTGTAGTAATCAAATACCTAAAAAAGTAAAACAAATAAAATTTTGTACCTTACTGTAAATATTTGGCAATGGATATAGCCCACTACATAGAAGTAAACCCAAAAATAATGATGGGCAAACCCGTTATTAAGGGAACCCGCATTACTGTTGAAATGGTACTTGAAAAATTATCAGCCGGAGAAACTATTGAAGCCATTCAGGAAGCACATCCCCATATTTCAAAAGAACAAATACAGGCAGCCCTTGGTTTTGCTGCACAATCACTGAAAGGAGAAAATATATATCCTGTTACTATATGAAGTTTTTAGCCGATGAAGGAGTGGATAAACCAATAGTAACCATGCTGCGTGGTGCTGGATTTGACATTGATTATATACTGGAATTAATTCCCGGGGCAGCAGATGAAACTGTTCTTGAACTTGCTTACTCTCAACAAAGAATACTGATTACCCAGGATAAAGATTTTGGAGAATTAGTTTTTCGTTTACATCAGCCACATCATGGTATTGTGTTAATCCGCCTAGAGGGATATACACCACATTTTAAGGCAGAGATTATAACACATTTTTTACAACAGCATGAAGTTAAAATGCTTGATGGATTTACCGTTATTCAGCCGAATGCTATCCGAATCCGCAAATAAGTTATGAAAAGAAACTACTGGGAAAAAATAGCCCCTTCTTACGGAGAAGAAATATTCGACGTACTGCACAACGATAAGAAAGCCCTTATCCGTTCAGTGATTGAGAAATATGCTTCAAAAAATAAAACAGTAATTGATATTGGCTGCGCCATCGGTAAATGGCTACCTGTACTCTCCCCTGCCTTTAAAAAAGTAATTGCAGTTGATATATCAGCCAAAAACCTGGCAATAGCACAACAACTTTACCCGCAATACAAAAATGTACAATACCTGCGGGCCAATATGAGTGGTAAGAAAACGAACCCAGATAGCTATCGGGGGCCAAAGTGTGATTTTGGCATCTGTATCAATGCCATCCTAACTCCTTCTCTGAAAGACAGAACGATATTTTTCCAATCGTTATCCGCCTGTGTAAAGAAAGGTGGCCGGATTGTTATTTCAATACCTTCATTAGAATCATGGCTGCTTAGTAGCGTCATTCAGCAACAACATAAGATTGACAGAAGTCTTTTCCCGGTAACAAAAAATGCAAAAGAAGCTTTAATAAAATGGAATAATATCCGCCAGGGTAATGCTGACATTGATGATGTGCCACATAAACATTACTTAAAAGAAGAATTGCAATTGTTGTTAGCCAACGAAGGATTTGCAGCAGAAGATTTTCAAAAAATAGAATACGACTGGGATACAGAATTCATCAAACCTCCTAAATGGCTGAAAGAACCAAAGCCCTGGGATTGGATGGTGGTAGCAAAAAAGAAATAAGCCACAGAGGCACTGAAACACTGAGTATGTATTTCTTCTGTGTCTCAGTGCTTCAGTGGCAATGAAATCAATTCACCAACGCATACACCGCAAAACTGGCCAGCCAGTGTTCTCCGCCATATTCCCCACTAACAATATGTGGTAATGCGACAGAAAGATGTTTGATGGATGATCTAATCAGCAGTTTTCTTCTTGCATCTGTTCCAGGTAGTGCTGCCGCTAATCCCTTCATACACCAGCTTCTGCTAAATGATAATCCATCTAAGTGTACAATCTGTAAATCCGTTCTGTCTGAAACAACGGGCAATATTGTAAGATGCTTTAAACTTTGTGTTGTAAAGAATTGATTGAACCAGATAATAAATTCTTTTGCTGGCAATACCCGTCTCATCAAATCGGCTTCTTCAAGACTTGGTGAAAGAAAATCAGAACCATTTGGCTCCCACGAAGCCGGGGCATTTTTATCTTTTAAAAAAACATCTTTGGCGGATATTATAATTGTTTTTTCAAATTCAGTATTTTTTTCTGTCCGTGCATAGTCCAACGCAAACACTAACCCAAATGCTGTGTTGGGATGCACACCTGTTCTGTTAGGATAGGTTTGTTTGGGTAAGAATTTTGTCCAGAGTTGTACAATTTTCTGCGTTAACGGTTGCATTGCCTCCTGCCAGCGTTTGGCATCAAGATCATTCCAGCTAAACAATTCTTCATCTAATTTCAATATCCATGCCCAGCCATAGGTTCTTTCCCAGGAAGAAGTAAGTGGCATATTGAAATACTTTACCTCGTTAAGTATATTTTCTTTGGTAATTGTTTTATTCAATGCTTCTCTCACTTTGGCCGCTTCGGGCATTTGAGGAAAAAGTTTCAATAACCGTATCAGCATCCAGTGCCCATGCACAGATGAATGCCAGTCGAAGCAACCATAAAAAGTTGGATGCAGTTGCTTTGGTATCAACACATGGTCGCTATCGGTATTGGAAGTATGATTGGTTTTGTTAGGAAATTCCTGTGTAATACATTTCAATGGCAATGAAGCAAGATGTGAAGCACCTTTTATTGTCAACTCAAACCCTGAACTATCTTTTCTGATTTTAAACAAATCAGTAACCTGTGCATTTGACTGTAATGCAGGTAAAAGAATAAATAGAAACCAGTATTTACTTTTCATTCTCCAAACTTAAATAAAATATAACTGCGATAAGAAACGTCGTATTAAATGAACCTGAAACACCAAACTGGAAACTGTTCTCCACGTCTGTGGAAAAGTTTAACCATCTCATTTCAGTATCAATAAAGATATTGTGCAGGAATCACAAACCATGGAAACCAATAAAGAAATATCGGCTCTGTTTACGTTGATTGACGACCCCGACGAAGAGGTGTTTGGATTAGTGTCGAATAAGATTGTTGATTACGGTAAAAATATAATTCCCAACCTGGAGCATCTGTGGGAGACAACTCACAACGAAGAAGTGCAAAACAGGATTGAATTGCTGATTCACCGTCTTCACTTCACCGACCTTAAAGAGGATTTTCGTCAATGGAGCCTTGCCGGCCATCATGATCTGATGCTGGGCACTATGCTGACCGGTAAGTTTCAATACCCGGAAGTATCTACCACCCCTGTATTACAAGAAATAGAAAAAGTAAGGCGCAATATCTGGTTAGAGTTAAACAACTACCTCACCCCTCTTGAGCAAATAAATATCGTTACGAGTATTTTATATAGTTACTATGGTTTGAAAGGTGGAGAGACGAATTACAAAGAACCCAACGAATTTTTGCTGCATAAAACATTAGAATCAAAAAGAGGAAACCAAATCAGCAATGGAATTTTATATTTAATACTCTGTGAGTTGCTGGATATACCAGTACGGGCTATCAATATTCCTAAACAATTCATTGTTGCTTATTTCAAACCGGGCTACTCTGATGAAAACCTACCCAACCCGATTCATAAAATTGAATTTTTTATTGATCCCACATCCGGGCAGGTTTTTACTCAACAAGACGTTGACAATTATTTTAAACGGATTTCTGTTCCTCCTGTTGGCTCTTATTTCAAACCACAGAAGAACAAACAGGTTATCCAGCAACTGCTGGAAGAATTCGGTAAATGCTTTGACAGCGATAAAGACCGGTACAAACAAGCAGAGTTGATTGAACTTGCCAGGTTACTAGATAGTTAATATTTTTTTACAGACTCATACTATATCCGTCCATGTAATCTCTCTTTACAAATTGATTTGCTTCATCAAAGTTTGTCACTTTCATATTTGCCGCATCCCATAGCAATCTCTTGCGGCCAAGATATTTATCATCCCATCCTTTCAGTTTGGGGTTCTTCATCATCCAACTACGGATAGCAAGATTACCCATTAATATACTTTCTGTGAATGGGCCTGCATAAGAAAAAGGCGAACTTGTTTTTGCATTGCCATAGCCGGCTTTGCAGGCATTCACCCACTGCAGGTAATGTCCTTCAGGAACTCTTTTAATAGTTTCCTTCGGCATTTTCTTTTCTTTCATCAATTTGGTTGGTAGTAATCTTGGATTACCACCGTAACAATCCAATAATAATTTTCCTTGGGTGCCAATAAATAGAACACCTCCATCCCAATTACCAAATGCCTCTTCGGGCAATAACTCTTGTGGTCTTTCGGGCAACAAACCACCATCATGCCATGATACATTGATGCTGCCCTTACCATCTGTTCTTGGATAGGTTAAATGAATAATAGACGAAGGCGGGCAACTGTCCGCATAGTTTCCTTCGCTCCACATATCTTTCCATACATTGCTTACACTGCATTCTGCAGAATCAGGATAAAGAATTGGCAGAATCCGGTAAATAGGATCCATAATATGACAAGCCATATCGCCTAATGCACCCGTACCAAAAGCCCACCAGCCCCGCCAGTTGAATGGCAGATAAGCAGGATTGTAATCTATTTGCTTTGCCGGGCCAAGCCATAAGTTCCAGTCTAATTCCTTTGGTATTTCATGTTTGCCCGTTGGTGTTGGAATTCCTTGCGGCCACACCGGACGATTCGTCCATGCCTGAGCTTCTGTTACCCGTCCGATCATGCCGGCATCAATCATTTCCTTTGCTTTGCGAACACCATCACCAGAGCCGCCCTGGTTGCCCATTTGGGTTACTACTTTATATTTTTTTTCTGCCTGTGTCAAAATTCTTGCTTCATAAATGTCGTGGGTCAATGGCTTTTGGGTATAAACATGTTTTCCCAATTGCATGGCTGCTAATGTGGCCACTGCATGAATATTATCCGGCGTTGAAATACTACAGGCATCAATATTGCTTTTCTCTTTTGCCAGCATCTCCCGGAAATCTTTGTAATAAGTAGCTTTGGGAAATCTTTCTCTTGATTTTTTAGCTTCACGGTCATCCACGTCACACAAGGCGACAATGTTAACAAAAGGGCTTTTAGCAAATTCTGACAAATCACTTTCTCCCTTTCCTCCAACACCTATCCCGGCGATGTTCAGTTTATCACTTGGTGCCACAAACCCTCTGCCTAATACATGGCGGGGAACAATAAAAAAACCGGCTCCCACAAGTGCTGAATTGCGGACAAAATCTCTGCGGGAAATAAAACTACCTTTTTTTACAGGGGTCATTGTTATAAATTTTCACCAAGTTTACATTAAAATTGTAAGATGACCATCAACTGGGACGATTTTGAAAAAATAGATATGCGGGTAGGAACAATTACCGCAGTAAACGACTTTCCTAAAGCCCGGAAACCGGCCTACCAGCTTACCATTGATTTTGGCAGTATTGGTATCAAAATATCATCGGCGCAGATAACCGCACATTACAAAAAAGATGATTTGCTGAACCGGCAGGTGATTGCTGTTGTCAATTTTCCGCCTAAACAGATTGCTGACTTCATCAGTGAGTGCCTCGTATTGGGTGTGTATGATGAAAACAAAGACGTAATTTTATTGCAGCCGTCTCAATCCACACTAAACGGAATGAAGATTGGCTGATAATGTCTGAAACGCATACTACATATTATCACTCTCCTGTTGGTTTACTAAAAATCAGCGGCACCAACGACTACATCAGCGAAGTAACGTTTCATGATACATCACAAAAAGCAGAAGGAAATAAAAAACATATTCCACCAATGCTTATCAACTGTGTGGAGCAGTTAATTCAATACTTCAACGGACAAAGAAGAATTTTCGAACTGCCATTAAATCAAACCGGCACTCCTTTTCAACAGGATGTCTGGAGTATTTTAACACAAATTCCGTTTGGAAAAACTATCAGCTATCTTGAACTGGCCCGGAAAACAGGTGATACAAAAGCGACAAGGGCTGTTGCCAATGCCAATGGAAGAAATAATATTGCCATCATCGTTCCCTGCCACAGGGTAATAGGTTCTGACAAAACCCTGGTTGGCTATGCAGGTGGTTTATGGAGAAAAAAATGGCTGTTAGAGTTGGAAGCCAAAGTGGCACATGGGGTGCAAACACTCTTTTAGTTTATCGTTTGTGGTTTTTTGTTTATTGTTGTTTTAAATCTACAAAACTTAATAGATGGCCACAGTTCACAAATTTGAAGACTTGGAGATTTGGCAATTAGCTTTTACCATTTATAAGAAAGTATCTGCACTTACAGAGAAAATGAGGGCTAAGCATGATTACCGTTTTTGCGGATCAAATGAAAGCAGCAGCTGGTTCTGTTATGGATAATATAGCCGAAGGATTTGAAAGAAACAGCAGGTTGGAATTTTTGAACTCATTAAGCATTTCAAAGGGTGAATGCGGTGAACTAAAATCGCAAGCCCATAGAAGTCTGCAAGACAAGTACCTCAACCAGACTGAATTTAATGAATTGTACAGTGACTTAGATGTCGAGATAAAGAAAATAGCCAGCTTCATTATTTACCTCAATAAATCAAATGTAAAGGGATTGAAATTTAAAGACAGAAATAAAGCCTGATATCAGGACATTTTCGAAAAAATAAAGACACTTCGGGTTGAAGAACTATAAACAAAAAACAATAGACTATAAACTCACCCCAA
>JBKJIX010000065.1:0-13970 GCA_046598205.1 Chitinophagaceae bacterium | reverse complement strand
CTCAAGAAAATATGGGGCAGTGATACTTATTTCAATGGCCGCAGCATGGATGTGTATATTGCCAAACTCCGTAAGTATCTAAAAGATGATGACAAGATTGAGATAGTGAATATACATGGGAATGGATTCAGGCTGGTGGTACAATAATGCCCCCATCCTCCCGCATCGGCGGGACAGGCCCTAAAGGGGAGTAAATACTTAAAGCTGTTCATTTAACCGAACAGCTTTTTTATTTTAAGGAAATAATGTACCTGAAGAATCAGGTTTTGATTTTCCCAAATGCTCATACGCTTTTGCTGTCACTTCTCTTCCTCTTGATGTACGTTGTAAAAAACCTTCTTGTATCAGGAATGGCTCATATACTTCTTCCAGCGTACCGGCTTCTTCGCCAACAGCAGTAGCAATAGTAGTGATGCCTACGGGACCACCTTTGAATTTTTCGATGATGGTTTGCAAAATCCTGTTGTCCATGTCATCTAAACCATACTCATCCACATTCAATGCTTTTAGTGCATGTTGGGTAATGCCGAAATCAATGTCACCATCATTTAATACCTGTGCAAAATCCCTTACCCTTCGCAGTAAGCCATTGGCAATTCTTGGAGTGCCCCGGCTTCGCCTGCCTATCTCTCCCACGGCTTCTGTTGAAATTTTTGTGCCGAGTATACTGGCAGAGCGATGAATAATTTTATTGAGTATAGCGGAAGAATAATACTCCAATCTTGATTTTATGGCAAATCTTGACAACAAGGGTGCTGACAACAAACCACTTCTGGTAGTAGCACCAATTAATGTAAATGGATTCAAATTGATTTGAATGCTTCTTGCATTGGGGCCGCTGTCAATCATAATGTCAATACGGTAATCTTCCATAGCTGCATAGAGATATTCTTCTACTACTGTACTTAGCCGGTGTATTTCATCAATAAACAACACATCGTTGCTTTCAAGGCTGGTCAGCAATCCTGCGAGGTCACCGGGTTTTTCTATTACCGGGCCCGATGTCTCTTTTATATTTACGCCCAATTCATTGGCAACAATCCTTGATAAAGTAGTTTTGCCCAAACCAGGCGGGCCATGAAATAAAACATGGTCTAATGCTTCGCCCCGCATCTTAGCTGCTTTAATAAATATGCGGAGATTTTCGATAATCTGATCCTGCCCTGCAAAATCGGCAATCTGTGCCGGACGGATATTGTTCTCGAATTCCTTGTCGGCTGCCGTCTGGTCTTGTTTATCGCTGCTCAGGTTGGGATTGGACATGAACTTTTTAATTGAATAGTTGTAAAGCTAATTATTAAACAATAAAACACCCCGGAGAGATTTGTTATAACAGTTTATTGAGTTGTAAAATAATATCAGGGTCGGGGCAATTGTTAAGCCATTTTTCTTTTTCAGAAAATTTACAAACACCCGGGTAATCACCTGACCATTCACCCATATCATTTATGATTTGAAAATGAAGATGCGGAGGCCAGCTTCCATTTTCTGATTGAATGCCAAACTCTGCGAACAAATCTCCTTTTTCTACCCGGTCACCTTGCTGCATGTTTTTTATTGAATTTAAACTGAGGTGTCCATACAGTGTATAAAAACTAATTCCTTCGAGAAAGTGTGAAAGAATGATAGTAGCTCCGTAATCGCCGAAGCGGTTATTAAAAGCAAAACTATGAACGATACCATCTAATGGAGCCATCACAGAAGTATGCGGCTTGCCCCAAATATCTGTTCCCAGGTGTAAGCGTCTTGGCTCTTCACCGGGCTTATCAGCATCAAACACTTTGCTGATGCCGTAAACAGTTCTATGTTCATTATATCCGCCGATACCATACCGGGCTTTTGCAGCAATCAATTTTTCATCCACCCATTTTGTAAACCGTTTTGTTTCGCTTAAAATATCATGTGTGAGTTCTGTATTCTGCGATGTAAAGTCAAGTGGCAGCAGTTTGTCTTTTGCTGTGTCAAATACAACAACAGGGTGAAACTGCTGCTGGTTTTTAGTAAGTAGTGATATGAGGAATGCTGATGTCATTGTACCCTAAAGATAAGCACCGGTATTTAGTAAAGAAAAAGGCATCCGCCAATTGGCGGATGCCTTATATAAATTTTGATTAACTGGGTTTTATCAATGCCCTCCTATCACCACCTTGAAGCCCTTCTCTGCAGTTCCTACGCCACCATCGTAGTAGAACTTCACCATGTATATGCCAGCAGGTAAATGTGTAAGATTAATTGGGATTACACGGCCATACACCAATCCGCCAAACACCGGCGAAACGAGTGCATCGTTAACCGCCTTACCATTCAATAACTGACCCTGTGCATTATATACTTTCATTCCGATATAATTATACAAGGTGCTGTTTATCCTTACAAAGAACCTTCCACTATTTGGGTTAGGATAAACAACTAACGCATCATTTGTCAGCAACCGTGACCTTTCAAGGCACTCCTGCACAGTTGCAACAACAGTTGCAGACGAAGTGCAACCCAAAGTGTTGGTAAACCTGTACGTTAGAGTATAAGAACCGATGGAAGTGGCAGGTGGTACAAAGTTGAACCCTGAAACGCCGATGCCACTCCAGCTACCACCTACCGGCGAGCCGGATAATGCCACCAGTGAATCACTGATACATATCCTTGCCGGAAGGGCACCAGCCGTTACCGTTGGTAATGGATTTACAGTAAGGATGGCTGCTGCCGATGTAGTAGCCTGGGCACATGTGTTTGTAACTATTACCCTGTACCTGTTATTATTTTGTGCAATTGTAGCACCTGTAATAGTTATGGTAGGAGTAAAGGCATCTGGTGTAAGCAGGTTGGTCCATGTAGTACCTCCATCGGTGCTTACCTGCCATTGATAAATGGTTGGTGCAGGTACACTTCCCACAGTGGCAACTGTAAAGCTGGCATTAGCACCGGCACATACAGTAACACTAGCCGGTTGTGTACTTATTACAGGAGCTGCTGCTACAGTTAATACCGCAGCGGTAGAAGTTAATGCAGGTGTACAGGTTCCTGTTACCACAACTGTGTAACTACCCGCATTTGCGGCAGCCACATTGGTGATGGTTAATGTATTAGTAGTAGCTCCGGAAATTTGCGCATTGTTTACCAGGTTGGTTGTTCCCAATCTCCACTGATAAGTAAGGCCGGTTCCTGTAGCTGCTACTGAATAAGTAACAGTAGTGCCGGGACAAACTGTTTGTGCAGCCGGTGTTGGTTGAGTAGTAATAGCAGGTAATTGGTTGACGGTTATATTAACTGTTGCTGTACTTGTACATCCTGCTACAGTAGATGTTGCAACATAAGAAGTTGTAGTCGTTGGTTTGGCAAATACTACGCCAGTTGGTGTACCTGCTGTATAAGCAACAGTAGCAAGAGCATCTGTAAAAAGACCTGTTGCCGGGTTGAATGTTACTAAAGATGGAACGGCGAATGTAATACTCCAGTTTCCGATAAATCCAAAATCTCCACCAAGGTCGTCAACCACATACAAGCTCCAGTTTCCATTCGGGCTGCCAGTAAAAGTAGCCAGTGTTGGGGTAGCCTGTGTAAGGCTTCCGGGGCCGGGAGCAGGAAAATCATCCGGCGTAATAAAGTTGGTTGGCTTGTAAGTTCCAGAAGGGTTAAATGCTGCATCGGCCATTGCTACCGCTGCATCATCAAAAGTATAATCAAGACCAATAGCATCTGTTCCGCCACCTGCATCAGACATTAATATGACTGCCTGGCCTGTTGGTGAAACCAGTACCAAATCTATGTCGTCAGGGAAAGTGTGGTTGACATTACCAAGTGTTACAGACTTAACTATTACACCTGTAATCGGTAAACCGGCAACGTTTATCAGGGATGGATATGGATTAGCAATACCTGTAGAAACAGCAGGTGAACCAGCCGGAACAACTATAGTAGATGGCTGAGAAAATGTCTGTAATCCTGGTGGTACCACACTGGCGGTAATTTGTTGAGTTTGTCCATTACAAATAGTGGCTGTGGCCGGTGTTAATGTTATTACTGGTGTTTGATTAATTACTGCAGTGACCGGAGCAGTAGTGGTACAGCCTAATGCGTCTGTAGTTGTGAGTACAAAAGAATTGTTACCAAAAGGTAAATTGGTTATAGTAAAATTAGCTGTGCTGTTATTTGGCCCGGTTGGTGGATTTTGAGTTATCGTACCCGGACCAGTAAGTGCATGTGTATAGTTACCCGGTGCGCCGTTAATGGTAGTAGCAGTAATTGTTGCTGCACCAGGGGTGCAAACTGAAGTAACGGTGGATGATACAGCACTGTAAACCGGTGCTCCCACCAGCAGTGTATGTTGTGCTGTATTCACAGAAGCACCCCCGTTCGAACAGGTTACGGTAGCTATATAATAAGTAAATCCGCTGGTGTTGGCATTAAAAGTATAAACAGCACCAGTAGCCCCGCCAATATTGGTGTAAGGTCCTCCCGATACTGTTGATGATTTCCATTGAATGCTGATACCGGCATCAGCAGTATAGCCCGATAAAGTTAAAGTTACCGGAGTTGGTCGGCAAGCTGTTGCCGGGCCGGCTATTGTTCCTGGGGCAGGTGTGCCTGTACATAATACCGGAGGTGTCCATTTAAATGAAAGACCAGAAGCTGGAACAACAGCGGAAGTAATGGAGCAAGTTGCTACATTGGTAGCTCCAGCCGTAGTGGCAGCCCAGTTTGTAGTAGTTGTTCTGTTATTGAAATCCGTATTTGAGGGTCCTCTTAATCCAACCTGGATCGTATTTGTTGTAGTTCCATTTACTACGGTTCCATAAACAACATCAATAACATTAGTTGTTTCGTTCAATCTTATCTGAAAATTATATGAATCATTAGCAGCAGCAAATTTTCTTGCCCTTGTCCATTGTATCACACATACCCGGTTCGGAGCCACACCTATTGTTTCAAAACGCAGTTCACCATTGGCTAAGTTGAACTGGGCGGCAGTTCCTGTGGAAGTGGCAACATTTGAAATGATTATAGTATTAGCAGTAAATCCAACAACTGTAGTACCGACAGGTATGCCTGTGCCTGTAATAGGAGATCCTATTGTAACCCCCACCGTGGAAGAAACATTCGTCAGCACATCGGAACCGGTAGTTCTGTCGCCGGTACACCGGAAACCCAACTGGATATCACGTCCAAAACCAGCAATAAGGTTATTATTGGTAACACTGGAAATTGGTGTATAGTTTATGCCCGAAGGAACGGTGGCACCCATCGTTACAAACCCATTGGATGAAACACCGAATTGCGTATAACTAACCGCATTATAAAAGAAAGGAAATCCAATATTAAAAGCACCGAAACCACCATCATCAGTTGTAGCAGTACCTACAATACTTCCCCCGGTTATGGGAGTATAAACACCATTGGATTGTGAAAAGGTGTAAATACTAACCTGTGCCGAGGTTATTGTTACACTGAAAAGAAATGAAGCCGTGAAAAGAAAAGCGTAAAACTTTCTCATAAGCGAAGTTTGATTGGTTGAATAATTGGATAACCCTGTGCAGGTCTTTCCGTTTGTAAGGTATGTATTTTTTCTTTTCAGCAACCTTCCTGCCGCTTATTTTTCTATGAACAAGTCTCTCGCAATTGCCTGAAAATGCAGGCAGTTACCATCAAAAAGCTAAATTTAACGAACAGCCGGTGAAATATCCTGCAAGAGCAGTCGTTAGTGCTGTAACCAGTTTGATACTACAATGACTTCACGAGGTTTTACTCAATTATCTTTTTGTATAGTCTTCTTTTTTCTTCTTTCGCCGGCATTGCTAAATGCACAAATGATAACTGGTGCATGGAAAGGAAAAATAAACAAGCAAAAAGTAGAAGTAAAGATTATTCAGACCGGCGATAGCCTTACCGGCACTTCTTATTATTATGAGTCGGCTAACAACTACCGTCGTTACAGCATCAAAGGATATTTTGACCCCAACACTAACAGTGCTGTGTGGTGGGATGACCGCCTGCTTGAAGAAAAGTCGGGCCGGTTAAATATTTCAACTCCCGGAAAAATTCCAATGCTTTCCAGGGCAGATTTTAATTGCCCGGGTGGTGGCAAAATGATGCTGGATGGTGATGCGGCTAAAAAAGAAAATGATAGGGAACCAACCGGTAGTGTACATCTTGATAAAATTGGAAGCCCGGAATTTGAAGATGAGTGGGATTTTGTAATTGATAATTATACAGTCGGTGCCAATGACCCGGAAATTATTGATAGCATCCGCAGTCTTTCTCAACGGCCTGTTGTTGATGAAGAACCTGTAAAAAATGCTTCGCTTGAAAAACCGATAGCTATTGCTCCTCCTCCGGTTAAAATAAAAGAAGAAAAACCTGTTGTAGTTAAACCAGTAATACCAAAGGAGGAACCTAAACCCGTTGTTGTTATTACAGAGCCGGTAAAACCTGCAACGATTGAAGAAAAATTTGTAACCCGAAAAAAAGTATTCATAAAAGAGATTCCATTGTCCGGTGATTCGTTGGAACTACGCTTTTATGATAATGCTGAAATAGATGGCGACTCTATTTCACTTTTTCTGAACGATAAATTATTGTTTCAACATATCCGCCTTACCGGGAATGCCTACAGCATTAAAATACCCATCAGTGAAATGAATGAAACAAATGAACTCATCATGGTGGCAGAAAACCTGGGTGCCATTCCTCCCAACACTTCTTATATGCTTGCCATTGTTGGTGACAAACGATATGATGCTTATCTCGCCAGCACAGAAGGCAGCAGTGCAATGGTTAGGTTTATTAAAAAGAGTCCATAAAAAAATTGTCCCGTTTGTGAACGGGACAATTAATACTAAATATTATGCTGGCAATTATCATCTCGAAATAACAATACCGATTGTTCTATCTATCAATACTCCGTTTTCATCATTATAGAGGTATAACTGATACACTCCGTTGGGAAACCTTGTAAGATCAACCGGTACAATGCTATTATAAGTTATGCCCGTTAATTGTTGTGTTTTCAACAACTTTCCATCGCTGGCATACAGCCTTATACCTATTTTTTTGTAAAGGGCAGTTCGTACAAGCAGGCTAAGCCTTCCATTGCCCGGGTTTGGATAAATAGTAATTGAATTAGTCATATTCAATGTCAGTTGTCTTTCAGGGCATGCATTTACCTGTATCGTTATTGATTGTGCCAACGTACAACCAAAGCTATTAGTAACAGTGTAAGTAATAACAAAAGCCCCAAGCCCTGCTACAGACGGTAAAAACTTAGCCCCCTGCACACCGTTGCCACTCCAGGTGCCACCAGCAAGCGATGCTGTAAGATTAACAGCAGAATCCGAAATACAAACTGCCGGAGTAATATTGCCAATGGTAAACGAGGGGTTTGAATTCACGGTCAATAACACATTATTTGAGTTTAGTGTATTGCAATTACCAGTAATAACAACACGATAACGGTTTGTATTTTGCGTTAATGTCACATTGTTTAATGTAAGTGTAGTCGTAGTGGCACCATTAATATTAGTAAAGTTAGTTCCACCATCAGTACTTACCTGCCATTGATAACCTGTGATAGTTCCCGATGCCACAACGCTAAAGGTAGCAGTAGTATTCTGGCACACCGCAGCAGCAGTTGGTTGTGTAGTAATAGCCACCGGAGAAAACACCGTGAGTGTAGCTGCATTAGAGTTTATTACTGAGGGGCAACTGCCAATTATACAACGGTATTGGTTATTATTCATAGCAGCCGTTACTCCTGTAATAGTTAGTGTGGCGGTTGTAGCTCCTGAATAGGGAGCCGTGTTGGTAATATCCACAAAACCACTTCCTGTATTTACCTGCCATTGGAAACTGCCTGCATTGGTTGCTGTAATACTAAATGTAATTGTAGTGCCAGTACAAGTGCTAACAGCAGATGGTTGCGAATTGAGTGTTGCCGTTGCTCTAACAGAAAGAGTTGCCGCTCCCGAATTGAATGGTATTGTACAAGCATTAGATAATACAGAGCGATACTGATAACCAGCCATGCCGGCAGTAATGCCTGTAATAGTTAATGTATTTGTAGTACCCCCGGAATAAGGTGCTGCTGCCGGAACGTTTACAAATCCACTGCCTGTGTTCACCTGCCATTGATACACCGGGGCTGTGCCTGCTGCTACAACACTGATGCTTGCATTACCACCTGTACAACTATTGGTATTCGCTGGTTGAGTAGTAACCGAAACAGGTACACAGGCCATTGTCTGCAGTATCCTTGTCAATGTATCGGAAGTAGATAACAATACGGAAGAACCATTGAATAAATTTGATTTGATATAAACAGCCGGTTCGGTGAAAATCATAATATCATCTACAAACCAGCCACCACCAGTGGGTGCTGTATTATCATCTGATGCAAAACGGAAACGAATTTTGATTGCCTGCCCGGCATAAGAAGATAAATTGATGACTGTTTTCATAAATGAAGTAATACTGCCAGTAAAAGCAGCCCTGCCACCAATCGGGTTGTTACTTCCCGTACCCATAGAGCCGTTATATTTCCCACTGATCATTTTACTACCCAGATCGGTCCAGATAGTTCCTCCGTCAGTGCTTATTTCAACCATACCACCATCCCAGCCATCTTCCGTATTGAACCGGTGCCAAAAACTAAGCGTAGTATAGTTGGAAGCACTGTTGGGCAGTAACGAAATAGTGTTGGTTGTTGCCAACTGAAAGTCAGACGCCACTGTTGGATCTGCCGCAAAAAATGAATTGGGTGTACTGTTGCTGAAAACAGTGGAAGTAGTCCATGCTGTGGCAGGTATTATTGAAGTAGCTGTCCATGATGCCGGGATTCCTGCACTTGCTACTGTTTCATTAAGATGTGTTAGCGGTGCAAAATAACTACCATTATTGACCGTTACGGTAAAGGAAAAATTCTGGGAAGAATTAGCCGGCAATGCTACCGGAATAAAGGTAACGGTACGGTTGGCTGCGTTATAACTTCCTCCGCTTACGTAAGTAACATTGGTTGGTAATGTATCAGTAATAAAAGAATTATTTAACGGACCACAGTTGGTGGTGGTTACAGTACTGGTGTAAGTAACATTTTGCCCTTCCTGTGCCTGTGCTGCAGTGGTCGTTAAACGAAATGCCGGTGCATCCGGTGTAAAGTCTGCAATTCCATCTGCGGCACTGGATGCTGATCCTTGCGACGCATATCGGCCTAATCCCCTTTTGGCAAAAGCTTTCCAGATAGAGCAACTGTATTTTTTATTAAACAATATTGTATCGGCCCGCAGAATTGCATCCCTGGCATCAACAAAGCCGGGGTTACATGGTTGCAGCCGCATACCTTCAGAAACTAATTTTAAAGCAGAACTGTTTCCAATCATAGTAGCCAAAGAGCCGGGAGCAAATAGATTTGGATTAATGGCATTGTCCTGCTTAATGATTTCCCAGGTCATTTCCCACAACATCATACACCATATTTCACCTACTGCATGTACCTGACCGCCAGTAGCAGGAAGGTTAGCATAGGTTTTAAAATAAATAGACATATCAGTAGAGTAAGGTGCACTGCGGATACCCACTCCGGTAGGGTTCTGGTTGGCAGCATAGGTACCAATACCTCTTCTAAATACCCCATCATTTACAGTGGCAGTTGCCCAGTTGGTAGTTGACATCAAAGCAAAATAATCACTCCAGCCTTCACCACCTTGTTCATCATTACCGAGGCAGGAAGCAGTGGCAGGACCACCAGTGTACCTGTTGCTGATGCCGTGGGTATATTCATGCACCACTATTCCATTATCCAAATCACCATCCCTGTCGGGATTGGCGGCTGTCCATATAAACATTTGCATCCGTGGTCTTGAGCCATCTACATTGGTTGAAAAGTTTGCATTGTTTGTACCACCTGCATCCTGCGCATCTGCAATTACATAATCAACGCCGATGCCGCCACGTCCCTGGTTGTTGTTCTGAAAATTACCCGAAGGTTCATTAAAACCATAGAGATAGGCAATGTCATGAATTAAATTATTCCAGTAAAACAAATTAGTAATGGCAGCTTTCTGGTTATCAGTAGCAGGGTCTGTTGGAAATGTTATTTGATCAAAGGTGTAATTCAAAGTAAGTGTTGGTTGATTCGTAGTAGAAAGAGCAGCATTGCCAAAGGTGGTATTATTGGCATCCCTGTCTTCCTGCGCCCACACATTATTACCCCTTGTGCTGTCGTGTAACGTAGTGCCATCATTGTGCCATCCGAGTGAGGAGGCTGGAGGGCCAGCCATTGTCCAGGGGTCAGTATGCAAAGATGGGGTGCCACCGTTATGTAATGGGCTTTCTGCAGGATATTTTATTACCCGGTAACTTACTGAAGAAATAACATCAGGCCGGATTTTCCATTTCTTAGCTGGCTTTTCAATTACATAATTATTGTCGCTGCTGTGTAAATGATTTTCTTTTATATGAGCTTCTACGGAATGGCCTTTCTTATCCCAGTTGCAGGTAATGGTTAAATTAGTTTTATCAATAACGGTATTAGTATTAGCATCTACCCTTATCAACCAATAATCAGAAGTATTTTTTGGTGTAACAAACACCTGCCATACGAGGCGAACTTCATTTTTTCCTTCTTTAGGATACCACAATAAATCTGCTTTAATATTTTCGCTGGTAGCGCCAAGTTTTCCAAATTCAAATTTTTGCCCGTCTGTAGAAGTATATATGGGAATAGCTGCTTCGAGGGCTGTTGCTTTTACATCGAGCAAGGCTGTCTTTACTGCCGCCACCGCACTTACGGAAGGCATGCCATTATTTCCCCGTATTGATTTTTGAATATCGGGTATGCGGCCACCGGCATTGGATACTATTCTGCCGTTTTGAAAAGCTAATACCTGTAGCTGGTTATAAACCGGTATGCCGAGGTGGCTTTGCTGCAGGTAAACCATCTGCAGGCCATCCATTGTTTTATAAGTTGATGAAACAAGTATATTCTGCTGATCATCGGCAGACAATCCGATAAGGGCACTGTTCTTTGCCACCAACTGTTTCGCATAAGCAGCATCTGCCTCACTAAGCTGTGCATGGATGGCGTTAAAAGAAAAGGAAATAAGAAGAAGGAACAAAAATTTCTTCATAAAATGTTTTAAATGTGTGGCATGAAATTTTGCGATTGACGAAAATAAACATTGGCAGCGAGAAAAATTACCACAATCGTTTATTCTTGATTTCTGTATAAAAGATGAGGGGCAAATCAAAGTAAACAGCCGAAAAGCTACCACATAGAAGTTGCCTGTATTGAATTTTACACCATTTTTTATGATAACTACAACTGTTTAAGTTTCTTTTCAATGGACTCATCAAGCGGAGGGTTTTTACCGGTCAATTTTTCGTCGAGACTATTGATGATTAGTATATCCGGAGTATCCCTGAATTATAGCGGGAGGCTTAAAAGCAGTTTGCGATAATAAAGAGGGGGTTCTTTATGAAAAACGGTTTTGGTCATTCAAATTACGACCGAAACCGTTTGGGTGTTCATCGCTGGTAAAATTATTTATAGTTTATTGCTATACTACTACATTAATCATCTTGTTCTTTACATAGATGATTTTTTTTGGTTGCTTGCCTTCCAGCCATTTTTGTACTGTTTCATCTTTTAGTACAATTTCTTCTACCTGTTGTTGTGTAGCATCCAATGCAAATGTTAGTTCATGTCTTGTTTTACCATTGATGGCAACGGGGTATGCTTTGGACGATTCTTTTACATATTTTTCCTGGAAGGTTGGGTAGGTCGCATTCAATACAGAAACCTCACCCCGACCCTCTCCACTTTGTGGAGAGGGAGTGTTGCGTAGCTGCGCATACAACTCTTCTGCTATATGTGGTGCGTAGGGAGCTAATAAAATCAATAATGGCTCCAGTATTTTTCTCTTATGACATTTTAAATCAGTAAGGTCGTTCGTAGCTATCATAAAACCACTAACACCGGTATTGAAACTGAATCGCTCTGTATCCTGTTCAATTTTCCTAATTGTATTATGCAATACTTTTAACTCTGCTGCTGTTGGTTCTTCATCTGTTACAATGAAGGCCTCCCTTGAACTACGTTCGTTCCTTTCGCTTTGCTCAGGAACCTCCGCTGGAGGGGTTTTAGTTTCCTTAAAGAATAATCTCCAGAATTTTTTCAGGAAACGATGTACTCCTTCAATGCCTTTGGTATCCCAGGGTTTGCTCATTTCTACCGGGCCGAGAAACATTTCATACATGCGGAAAGTGTCAGCTCCGTATTTAGCAACTAAATCATCAGGGTTAACAGTGTTGAATTTTGATTTGGACATTTTTTCAACTTCGGAACCGCAAATGTATTTGCCGTCCTCTAAAATAAATTCTGCATTAGCATAATCAGGTTTTGATTTTTTAAATGCTTCTACATCTAATTCAAATCCATCTACAACGTTTACATCAACATGAATTTGTGATATTGTGGATTGACTTCCCTCACTTTCCAACCTTAACGCAATACTTATTTGACTTAATGCTTTTTTTAAAATATCGCTAGTAACTGAATCGAAATTAATAATTGGCTCACATATATTTTTTGAGATAAAAATTTGTCTCCCTTGTGCAATATTATTCTGTCCTAATACATATTTATCTAGCCTATAAACAAACCGACTACTCCCCTGTATCATCCCTTGATTCACCAATCTCTTAAACGGTTCATCAAAACCAATATGTCCTAAATCATAAAGCACTTTCGTCCACATACGGCTGTACAACAAATGGCCTACGGCATGTTCTGTACCACCAATGTATAAGTCCACCTGGGTCCAGTAGTCAGATACTTTTCTATCGCAGAATGTTTCTTTGTTATTAGGGTCCATGTAACGGAGAAAATACCAACTGCTGCCGGCATAACCGGGCATGGTGTTGGTTTCTAAGGCCCCCCCGAACTTCGTTCCTTCCCTTCGCTTTGCTTGGGAACCCGCTGGGGGGTTCTCAGACCCAAACTGATTTACCCATTCACTAATGTTTGCAAGTGGGCCTTCTCCGTCTGGTCCGGGACTGTAATTTTTTACTTCAGGTAATGTTAATGGCAACTCACTTTCATCTAACGGATAAGCAATACCATTTTTCCAGGTAATAGGAAATGGTTCGCCCCAATATCGTTGACGGCTAAATGCTGCATCCCGCATTTTATAATTTATTTTTCTTATGCCGATGCCTTTTTCTTCGATGGCTTTTATTGCTACATCAATTGCATCTTTCATTAATAAGCCGTTCAGAAAATCAGAGTTTTCCAGTATCGCATCTTTGGTCGGGTTGGCTTCTTCCCCATTAAAATGTGGACCAATAATATTAGTGACAGGGATATTAAAATGCTTCGCAAATTTTAAATCTCTTTCATCACCACATGGCACACCCATGATGGCACCGGTGCCGTAACCAGCCAATACATATTCGGAAATCCAGATAGGAATTTCTCTTCCGCTGAGTGGATTAATTGCATATGCGCCGGTAAACACACCGCTTATTTTTTTCTCCGCCATTCTTTCTCTTTCGCTGCGGCTTTTTACATAAGTGATGTAGTCTTCAACCGCCTGCTTTTGTTCCGGAGTTGTTATTTCCTCTATTAATTCATGTTCAGGTGCAATAACCATGAAATCAACTCCAAAAATGGTATCTGGCCGGGTGGTATAAACCCTGAGTAAAGAATATGCATGCGTTTCTATTATACTAATATGCTCTTCTGTAAAACCATTGCCTTTATCGGTAATGGTAATGGTTTCCTTTGATTCACCTATATTAATATTAAACTCTATCTCTGCTCCACTACTTTTTCCAAGCCAGTTGCTTTGCATCTCTTTCATTGCATCGCTGAAATCAACAGTGTTCAATCCTTCAAGCAAACGATCAGCATACGCTGTAATTCTCAGGTACCATTGACGCAATGTTTTCTTTACAACCGGGTGGCCGCCTCTTTCACTCACACC
>JBKJIX010000207.1:0-8136 GCA_046598205.1 Chitinophagaceae bacterium | reverse complement strand
CGATTCATCTGAAGCAAAAGATAAAATAAATGAAGACGCTTTTCGGCAAATAATAGCATTGCTCAAGGTGAGGGTAGGTGTGGACTTTAGTTTTTATAAACAAACTACGGTGCGCCGACGCATTATCCGACGCTTGGTAATACTTCACCTGGAAACCATTACCGATTATTTAGAGTACCTGAAAAAAAATAAACCGGAACTTGATATTTTATTCAATGATCTGCTGATACCGGTCACTTCTTTTTTTCGTGACACCTTAATTTTCGACAGGCTTTGCGAAACGATTTTTCCGGAAATCCTAAAAAATAAATCAGTCAGCAACCCGGCTCGTATCTGGATAGCGGGTTGTTCTACCGGGCAGGAAGCTTATTCCGTTGCCATCTGCATACAGGAATATTTAAGCGACCATATTTCCAATATTAAAGTCCAGATTTTTGCAACAGACCTTTCTGAAATATCTATTAAAAAAGCAAGAAATGGTATCTATTCCAAAAAAGAACTGGAAGGAGTTTCTGAAAACCGGCTGAATCATTTTTTTAATAAGACTAACGGACATTACCAGGTAAAAAAACAGGTAAGGGATATGTGCATTTTTGCCACACATAATTTTTTAAAAGATCCGCCATTTGCAAAAATGGATCTGATTACCTGCCGCAATGTGCTTATTTATTTAGAACTATTTCTGCAAAAAAAAGCATTGACCACTTTTCATTATGCATTGAATGATAAGGCATTTTTAGTACTGGGCAAATCGGAAGCTATAGGAAGCACTTCCGACCTTTTTATTCCTTTTGGTAATAAGGATAAATTTTTTAGCAGGAAATCAATACCTGGAAGATTTATGAATGTGGCTACTGAGCCCGGCGAAACAGCTTTAGCCAACCAGAATTATTCATTGCGCAGCAAGCAAATAAAAACAGACGATTTTCAAAAAAATGCAGATGAAGTGTTGCTTTCAAAATATACTCCGGCGGGTGTGGTGGTGAATGAGCAGTTCGACATTGTACAATTTCGTGGCTTTACAGGCGCCTACTTAGAACCTTCTCCCGGCAAGGCAAGCCTGAATGTATTGAAAATGGCAAAAGAAGGATTGGGTTTTGAAATACGCAACGCACTGCACAAAGCAAAATCTTCCAGCGAACCATTTATTAAGGAAGGCATTCCCATAAATGACGGTAAAAAGTCAGTAACCATTGAGGTGGTTCCCTTATTGAACACCGTTGATTTACATTTTTTAATTCTTTTTAGGGAGCAGGTAGCTGAAAGCAATCAGCAATCACCGACGGGCAAGGAAAAAGGCGCAGCTGCAAAAATCAAAAATGACGAAAAAGATATTCGCATCCGGCAATTGGAAAAAGAATTATTACAGGCAAGGGAAGATATGCGCAGCGTTACCGAAGACCAGGAAGCTGCGAATGAAGAACTGCAAAGCAGCAACGAAGAACTGCTGAGCGGCAGCGAAGAATTGCAAAGCCTGAATGAAGAACTGGAAACCAGTAAAGAGGAATTGCAAAGCACCAATGAAGAGCTGATTACAGTAAACCAGGAACTCTACGACCGCAATGAGGAACTGAACCTTAGCAGGACATTTGCCGAAGCCACCCTTGCTGTGCTGCATGAGCCACTGCTGGTACTGGATAAAAATTTTATTATCAAAACGGCCAACACTTCATTTTATGAAACTTTTCAGTTAACAGAAGAAGAGACCCTGGGAAGAGTTTTATTCGCCTTACAGGATAATGGCTGGGATATACCGGGGCTGAGAAAAGAGTTGGCAAAAATTCAGAAAGAAAAAGAAAAGACGGTAGAGGCGGAAATCGTTTTTAAATTCCCTGTAATTGGCGAACGTACTATTTGTTTTAATATACAGGCTATCAGCAGGGAGAGTGGTGAGCAATTGATTTTACTGGCCCTGGATGATATTACCCTTAGAAAGAATGCAGAAAAAGTATTGGCAGAAAAAGCCAGTGGTATTTTACAGCAACATCAGTTGCTGCACAACTATTTTATGGAGATACCGGCCTTCTTTGTGATTTTAAAAGGGCCGGAGCATATTTTTGAATTTGCCAATAACATGTATCAACAGCTTATAGGCAACCGGGAGCTTATCGGCAAAAAAATGATGGAAGCCTTACCCGAACTGGCAGGCCAGGGATTTGTAGAAATAGTAGATGAAATTTATAAGGGCGGAAAACCTTTTGCAGGTAAAGAGATGCCAGCTTTGATAGAAAAGATAAAAGGGCAGCCGCCACAACAGATTTATATTGATTTAAATTGTCAGGCAATTAAAAATGAAGAAGGGAAGATATCTGGTATTTTAGTTTTTGGGTATGAGGTTACCGAGTTAATAACAGGCCGCAAACATTTACAGCGCAATGCAGCAATGATAGAGGGAATGTACATGAATGCACCGGCTTATGTATGTACGTTAATGGGGCCTTTACATATTTACGAACTGGTAAACCCATCTTATCAAAAACTTTTTGGCAAAAGAGAAATTGCAGGGAAACCAATTATGGAAGCACTGCCCGAACTGGTGGGCCAGGGGTTTGATAAAATTTTAGACAATGTATATAACACTGGCGAAATATTTCTCGGTAATGAAGTGCTTATCTGGCTGGCTTATGATGAAGGGCTTGAGCCGGAAGAACGTTATTTTAATTTCAGCTACCAGCCCATTTATAATGAGGATAACAAAATAACCGGCATCCTGGTTTTTGGTTACGAAGTAACAGACGAAATAAAGGGTAGAAAAATACAGGAAGAAAGTGCGGTACGCTTTGGCATACTTACCAATGCCATGCCCCAGAAAATGTGGATGGCAGATGAACTTGGCAATGTAAATTATCTGAACCGGCAATGGCTTGATTACACGCATAAAAATTTTGATGAACTGAAAGATAAAGGCTGGGAAAAAATTATCCATCCCGATGACTGGAGTCATAACAAACACACCTGGATAAACTCTATCAACACCGGCGACGATTTTCAATTGGAACACCGCTTTCTAAAACATGACGGCACTTATAAATGGCACCTTAGCCGTGGTCATGCACAAAAAGATGGAAACGATAAAGTAATTGTGTGGATAGGCACCCACACTGATATAGACGAACAAAAAACAAAGGAACAGAAAAAAGATGAATTTATCAGCATTGCCAGCCATGAAATGAAAACGCCGCTTACCACTGCTAAAGCCTACCTGCAGTTACTTGAGTTATCGCTGGATAAAGAAAATGAAAATACAAACCTGTATGCAAAAAAAGCCAGCGAATCTGTTACCCGGCTCAATGAACTGATAACCGAATTATTAGATGTAAGTAAAATACAACATGGTAAATTAGATTACAATATTACCAGCTTCAATTTTGATGAAATGATTGATAATACCGTCGAAGATCTACAGCATACCTCTCCAAAACATACCATTGTAAAAACCGGGAAAGTGCAGCAGGAAGTAACCGGGGATAAAGACAGGCTGCAGCAGGTAATTATCAATTTAGTTAACAACGCTATAAAATATTCACCCGATACTTCCACTGTTTATATTAATACAGAGCAATGTGATGGGGAAATAAAAGTTTCGGTAAAAGATAATGGTATCGGCATATCACAGGCTCACTTGGATAAAATATTTGACAGGTATTACCGGGTAGAAGACCATGCAATACAGTTTCAGGGTCTGGGCATCGGGTTATTTATTTCGTATGAGATTATTCAACGCCACCAGGGAAAATTGTGGGTAGAGAGTGAACCAGGAAAAGGAAGTACGTTTTATTTTACATTGCCCGTAGCATAGCATTGTTGCCAACCTTTTAAAGGTTGGCAACACTCTCATTTTGAGAAAATATTTTTTTTATAAAAATAAAGATAAAGATAAAGATGGCAAAAAAAGAATACCCTATTGATTTTTCGACTACGGAGAGCAAGGGGTCTTGTGTTTTGATATATGACGATGACCCGGAGATTTTGTTTTTGTGCAAAGCGATTTTAGAAAAAAAACAATACCGGGTGGAAACCCTGCTCCGCTGCGAAAATGTGATAAATGATATTGGCCTTATAAAACCAGATATTATTTTAATGGACCTGTGGATACCCGAAATTGGCGGTGAGAAAGCCATTACGATGATGAAAGAAAACCCCGCCACCCAATCTGTTCCCGTTCTCTTATTTTCAGCAAATGCGGATATTAGTGAAATATGCAAAAAGATAAAAGCAGATGGATATATTGAAAAACCATTTGATATAGCTGTATTTACTGAAACAATACAAAAACACCTTCTTTAATAAACGCCTTACCCATTACGACAAGCAAAAAGTGATTGCAGAACGGGTTTCTTATATCAGCAAAAATTAACTCACCAGCTTTTCATCCTTATCAGAACCTGAAAACCCTGAACCAATAGCCTGCATCAGGCTGGAGATAGGTCCTTCCATTTTATTAGTTTTATCATCGAGGGTGGTGTCGTTTAGCAACTCACCCGCCTGTAAAACAGCGGGTAAATAAGGTAGTATATTGTTTACCTGGCCACCCATCAATTCCTTCACCACAATATTTTTTGGATCCGGACCTGCTGCCTCTTTTATTAATTCTACGGATTTAGCCGCTATATCATTTAATTTATTTTCTGTGACATCATAATTTGTATTAGCATAGTCTGCCACTCTTTTTATTATTTGCTGGTGCTGGTCGGCAAAAATGGTTTTTACCCAACCTGGGGAAACTTCTCCACTAATAACTGTATCCGCCCCTTCATCCGACCGGGTAAATTTATAAAGCCCGGCGAGGATTACAGGAATGGCTGCCTGTCCAAATTCTCCGGCAACGGCTTTGTCTTTATCTGTAACCTCCTGTGTATTAGGATCAATTTTTACTAAGGGAGGATAATCGAAATGCTGCTGTAATAGCTCAGTTAAGTTCATATATTTTTTTTACTGGTGAATAATTAAAAGAGATTGTAATAATTTCGTGCCGCTTTGCAGGCATTATTCTTGAAAAGGTTAGCCGAATCATTTAAAAACAAGAGTATGAGTAAAAAATTTTCTTACGTGGTATTGCTTTCAATCGTTCCGATATTGTCAGGTTGTTCCGCTATAGAAACTATTTTTAAAGCCGGTATGTGGTGGGCTTTTATACTACTATTTCTTGTTGCCGGCTTTGTGTTGTGGATTTTTTTCCGTGTAAAAAAATAGTAAGCCCATCTTTTTAATAGTGGATAAAGTAAATAACCAAACTGGACTCACTCACACATATAGCACTGGGAGCATGTATGGGAGAGGCATTTGCAGGCCGCACTGTTGGTAAAAAAGCAATGCTGTGGGGTGTATTGGCTCAGAGTATTCCTGATATTGATTTCATAAGTTCCTTATGGCTCAATACTGCTGACCACCTGCTTGCACACAGGGGGTTTACACATTCCCTGCTCTTTGCTGTTCTTGTTTCTCCTCTCTTGGCCCTATTTGCAGAAAAGTGGCATCGTCCGCATAATATATCTTATAAACGATGGCTTTTATTTTTTAGCACGGTAATGCTTGTTCATATTTTTTTGGATGCATTTAATAATTACGGAGTGGGTTGGTTTGAGCCTTTCAGTCATTACCGTATTTCGTTTAATATCATGTATGTAGCCGATCCATTTTTTTCCATTGTACCCGGTATAGCATTACTGATGTTGCTCATTGTTTCTAAAAAAAATGTGCAGCGAATATTTTGGTGGAAGACAGGCGTTGTTGCAGGGTTTATTTATCTTTTATATTGCACAGGCAATAAAATATACATCAACCACCGGGTAAAGAAATTATTGGATAGCCAGCAAGTGGCATATACCCGTTTTTTTACCACACCAGCACCGCTGCAAAACTGGCTTTGGTTTGTGGTAGCGGGTAATGATAGCGGTTATTATACAGGCTATATATCTGTATTTGACCGGAAAGAAAATATCCGGCTTCATTATTCTCCACGAAATGACAGCTTGCTTTTATTGGTAAAGGATAATAAGGATGTAAATAAACTCATCCGTTTTTCTCAGCAGTTTTATACACTGGAACAGCATAGTGATACTATCCTGTTCAATGATCTTCGCTTCGGACAAATTATTGGCTGGCAAAATCCGAAAGAACGATTTGCGTTCTATTATTATCTGCAACCGAAACTGGATAATACCCTGGTAGTGCAAAGAGGCCGATTTGCCAAATGGAATAAAGAAGTGTTTCAATCATTCCTTCATCATATCCGGGGCAATTAGTATTTATAATACAGGAGAGAAAAGCCTGGCTATTTTTTCTGGCAGTTGCTGGTAGCGGGGCCGGGATAACCATTCCTTTTTATCTATTTTTTTTGCATCTTCCATGTCTTCAAAAAACTGTTTGCGCATTTGCCCGGCAATTTTTTTGTCGTATATCAATGCATTTACTTCAAAGTTTAGAAAAAAACTCCGGTTGTCCATATTAGCCGTTCCTATCATAGAAAACATACCATCCGTAACCATTGTTTTAGCATGTATAAATCCTTTCTGATAAAGGTATATTTCTACGCCGGCTTTCAGCAGGCCGTTATAATTTGATTTAGAGGCTGCATTTACAATCTTTGAATCGCTGATACCAGGCACTAATAATTTTACTGACAAGCCACTCAATGCCGCCACATTCAGTGCATCTAATATACTATCGCCGGGAATAAAATAGGGAGTTGCAATGAGTATCTCTTTTTTTGCAAGGTAAATAGCCTGAAGGATGGAATATAACACGGAAGGCTGAAATGAATCGGGGCCACTCGCTGTTATTTGTACAAAGCAATCCTGTTCTGTTGCTATGTCAGCAGCAGGGGGGAAATACAAATCCTTTGGCTTAAGGGTATGGGGACAACAAAAATTCCAATCGGTAATAAAAAGATATTGAAGATAGTAAACGGCAGGGCCATCTATCCGGATATGAGTGTCCCGCCAATACAAACTCTTTTTTCCATTATTGATATATTTATCAGATACATTAATGCCGCCAACGAAAGCAGTTTGCCCGTCTATCACTACAATTTTCCGGTGATTGCGGTAATTGATGCGGTTGGCAAACAGGTAAAAACGGACTTTATGAAAAGGGTGTACTTCTGCTCCGGCCTTTCGTAGCCGTTCCTCTGTTTTCTTTTTAATAGAAGGGCTGCCAAAATCATCATAGATAAAACGAACCCTTACTCCCTGTATTGCTTTTTCTATTAATAGCTCTATTATCTGCGTACCTATTTCATCATATTCGTAAATGTAATACTCCAGGTGTATATGATGTGAGGCTTCCCGCATGGCTTTCAACAGTTCGGGAAATTTTTTTTCACCATTTACCAATAGCTTAATGGCATTATTTCTTGTAAGCGGACTACCAATATCCTTTATCAGCATAGCAGCAAGTTCGGTATGTTGCTCAACAGATTCATCCACAGCAATAGCTACTCCATCATAATCACTAATATCTTTTTTAAGTTGCCGCAGTATCTTTTCATCTCCGGTAATTTTTTGATTATACTTTTTTTTTGTCCAGTAGTTGATGCCAACCAGCAAATAAAACCCTATACCTATTACAGGTATAAAAAGACAGAAAAGCAGATAAGCTAATGTTTTATTGGTATTATGGGTTTCAAAAAGAATGCGGATGCATACCCCAATTAATAGAATAATATACAGGACGGCAGCAATTATAATCCAACTCATTAGCCGTAATTTACAATAGTAAGTGCAATACCAACACCAAAAATATAAATATAAAACTGGAAAAGTATCCGGTGCCAGGTTACAGAGATTTTTTTTACTAGCTAATTTTTTTGGGGATATTATTCCACAGCCGCTTCGAAAACAGCTTAATAAATACTGACATGGTTCTTTGAACGGTAAAAGAAATTAGAAGATGGGAAAAAGAACTTACTGAAGCGTTGAACGACCTTGTAAGGTTAATAATGACAGGTTAACAGGGTATAAAAAGCGGCCCATCAAACTAAAACATCAGATGCGGACTTGCAGGTTATTTTTTTAAAAATGGCGGAAGATAGACGTAGTTATATGAAGAAGTTAAATGAAAAAAATATTCCTACGTTTTTCTAATAATAGCAGTTTGGTTTCTGGTAAAAAGGGCATCATGAAAATGATGCTCTTT
>JBKJIX010000074.1:0-9813 GCA_046598205.1 Chitinophagaceae bacterium | reverse complement strand
CATTATGGAACACCAGTACAGTTTTTTTCTTACTGGTGATGAAACAGAGCTGAACCCGATGATATTAAAAGACATTGCAGAAAAAACCAATCTTGATATTTCTACTGTAAGCCGGGTAGCTAACAGCAAATTTGTGCAAACAGAATTTGGTACGTATCGGTTGAAATTCTTCTTTAGCGAATCATTAAGCACCGATAGTGGTGAAGAAGTATCTACCAGAGAAGTAAAGAAAATTCTGAGCAATTTGATAGAAGCGGAAGATAAAAAACATCCGCTAAGTGATGAAAGACTAACTGAGTTACTACAGGAAAAAGGCTACAATATTGCCCGCCGTACCGTGGCCAAATACCGGGAGCAGTTGAATGTGCCGGTGGCACGACTTAGAAAAGAGCTGTGATTTTTGAGCCACGAAATCACACAAACCCACACGAAAAATTCAGGTATTTATTTTGTGTAAATTGGTGTGATTTCGTGGCTAACTCTTAAAAAGGCAAATCTTCTTTATTCTCCATTTGGCCTTCTTCAAAATATTCCTGTCCATCAATAGGAGTAGTAGTTTCTTTTGCGGCTCCGGCAGCTTCTATTTTCCAGGCTTTCACATCGGTGTACCATTTGCTATTGTATTCCCGGCTTTCCACATCAAATGAAATGGCGAGTTGTGAACCAATCTGTAACTGGCTTTCGTTTATTTTATCGCCCCAGATGGATATACAAACCTTTTTAGGGAATTGTCCTTCTGTTTCTACAATTATGTCTTGCTTTTTCCACTGGCCGTTTTTGCCGGTGCCTGTTTGTAAAGGAAGTACCTGAATGAGTTTTGCCGTTAATTGCATGTGAAAATTATTTGAGGTGAAGGTACAATTTGCTTTCTGATAAATCCTTAGGGATACTCATTGTATGGTATTTTTTAAAAAATCACTCTTATTCATTTTGTATGATTAAGCAAAGTAGTATTTTACGCCGCTAAATACTCCCCAACCCACACCTATGGTATTCGCAAGCCTGCTTTTCCTTTTTATATTTCTGCCATTATGCCTTTTGCTGTATTACACGACCAAAAATCCAAAATGGCGAAACTGGGTGCTTATCGTTTTTTCATTGGCCTTTTATGGCTGGGGGGAACCGATCTGGATTTCGCTACTCATCCTTTCCTCCCTTTTCGATTGGGGCAACTCTATTTTTATAGATAAACACCGGGGTACCAAATGGGCAAAGATCGGGGTAACGGTTACGGTTATATTTAATCTCGCCTTGCTGGCCACTTTTAAGTACGATAAATTTATAGTTGACCAGGTAAACTCTCTTTTAGGTACTTCCTTTACGGCACCGGGTTATGCATTGCCCCTTGGTATTTCTTTCTATACATTTCATACTATTTCTTATGTGGTGGATGTGTACCGGGGCGATATAAAGGCACAACGAAATTTTCCTAACTTTTTAATGTACGTATCTCTCTTCTCCTCATTGGTAGCCGGACCTATCATCCGGTATGCCCATGTAGAAAAAGAAATTTATGGCCGTAAAGAAAACCTGACTGATTTTAGTTTGGGTGTCTCCCGGTTTTGTATTGGGTTATTTAAAAAAGTAGTGATTGCCAACATAGCGGCGGAGATCGTTGCTAAATATATGGGCGATGGCAGGCACACCTTAACGTTTGCCGAATTGGCTTCCTTCTCAAGTCTAGAAGCATGGGTAGGCTTGATCATGTTTGCCATCCAGATATATTTCGATTTCTCCGGTTACTCAGACATGGCCATCGGCCTGGGAAGAATGTTTGGTTTCCACTTCCGGGAGAATTTTAATTATCCTTATATATCAAAATCCATTGGCGAATTTTGGCGACGATGGCATATCTCTCTCGGAAGTATTTTCAGGGATTATGTCTATATCCCGCTGGGCGGAAATAAAAAAAGGGTTTATCTCAACCTCTTTATTGTGTGGTTTCTTACCGGCATGTGGCATGGCCCCAGTTGGAATTTTATTTTCTGGGGATTGTACTTTTTCATTTTCATTGCTTTGGAAAGAGCTTTCCTGCTAAAGCTACTGGAAAAAGTACCGGCCTTTATTGCACATATCTATGCATTAGTTATTATTATTCCAGGGTGGGTAATTTTTTATTTTACCGATATGGATATGCTGATTGCCTATGTAAAAAAACTGTTCTCTTTCAAAGCAGGGCCAACTGGCAATACGGAAGTAATGAATACCCTCAGCACACATTTATTCTGGCTGGTGCTGGCCCTTATTCTTTGTATGCCCGTTTATCATACCATAAAAAATTGGATAGATAAGAAGTCAGGCCGCATTACTTTTTATAACACGGCGGTTATCGGTTTTAATGTGGTGCTGCTTTTTCTTTGTGTAGCACAATTGGTAGGCAAGAGTTATAACCCGTTTATTTATTTCAGGTTTTAATAAATAGTAAAAAATGGAAGCAACGAATATGAGTGAGGTAACGCAAAATGTTCCGGAGACAAATAAAAAAATGCACACAGTCAATGTGGCCATTTTTTTGGGGCTGCTTTTAGTGGGTGGCATTGCTTCATTAGCAATGAAGAAGCCAACGGTATCAGTAATGGAAAACCGGAAGCTGGCACCCTTCCCCAACTATTCTGACAGTTTATTCTGGAGTGGAAAATATTTTAAACAGATTGATGAATATTATGCTGATAATTTTCCCCTTAGGGATAAATGGATAAGCTTTTCAGACAAATTCAAAAACAGTATCGGTTTTAACAGCAGCGAAATAAAGATATACGATCCTAATAACGATGCAGAAGCCAATGAAAAAACAGATACCGCCAAAAATGAAACAGTACAGGACGGTCCATTACCAGATGATGGTGCAACAGGAGAAAAGAAAAAGGGAGTGTTTGTTTTTAAAAACAGGGCTTTTGAAATGTTTGGTGGTGGTGCTGCTATGGGAAAATCGTATGCCGACGTTATTAACTCTTACAACAGGCTTCTCAGCCCGGGCATCCAGGTGTACAACCTCATCATCCCGGTTGCACTGGAATTTGAACTCACAGAAAAATATGCCAAGTTTCAAAAACCGAACAGGCCGGCTATTGAAAATATTTATACCTCTCTTGATTCCAATATTAAAAAAGTTTGGGCAATAGATGAGATAAGAAAACACCGGGGTGAATATATTTATTTCAATACCGACCACCACTGGACAAGCCTGGGTGCCTATTATGCGTACCGGGCATTTTGCCAAACGGCGGGACTAACTCCTGTCAATCTTGATACAGTTGCTTCAAAAGTAAAACAATCATTCCTCGGTTCATTATACAGGCTTACCCGTGATCCCAGCCTGCAAACCAACCCGGACTCTGTACGATATTACCTGTTCAAAGATTCTGTGAATTTTTATATCGGTAATTCTACCCTCGGTTACTGGTCTAAATCAAAAATGTACGGCGAAGGTGCCAGTGGCTCTAATAGTTATTCTGTTTTTCTGCAAGGGGATCTGCCCACCGTAAAAATGGAAACACAACATAAGAACGGAAGAAAAATTGCTGTTGTAAAAGAATCATATGGCAATGCTTTCGCCTGCTTCTTAATTAATAATTATGAAAAAGTGGTAGTAGTTGATCAGCGTTATTACACCGGTGATTTCATAGCCATGCTCAAGGCAGAGGGTATTAACGAGTTATTATTTATCAATAATATTTTTGCGGCGCATACTCCTTTTCATATCAATAAAATTAAGGGACTGAAGAAGTAAAGACCTGCTATTAAAAAAGTTTGAATCACAATAGCCACATAGCTCACATGAGATCGAACACATAGAAAAATGCTATGTGAAACCCTTTGTTTCTTCCCGATAGCTATCGGGAGTTCCTATGTAGTTCAAAAATAAATTCTGTAAAACGTCCAAGCCATGAAACCTTATTGTCTCTTAATTGCCTTTCTGATTGCATTGGCATCCTGCAATAATTCTGGCAAGAACAAAAAAGATTTTACCGGAACGGATACAGCGTCTGTAGTTCGAACCATAATACCGCCACCACCACCAATACCTGAGGTCTTACCTGACGATGGGCAAGTCGGTGTTAGAAAAGGTGCTGTTTTCATTTTTAAAAACAGGGGATTTGAATTGTTCAGCGGTGGTGAGGCAATGGGTAAACAATATGCGGGAGTAATCAATATGTATAGCCGGCTGAAGATACCCGGCCTGAAAGTTTATAATCTCGTTGCTCCAAATGGCTTTGAATTTGAAGTAACAGAAAAATACAAAGACAAAGTAAAGCCCAACAAAAAAGCCATCAATGATATTTATGCGGCAGAAAATCCTGACATCATCAAGATAAATACTGTAGATGAGATAAGAAAACATCGCAGCGAGTACATTTATTTCAACACGGATCACCACTGGACCAGTCTCGGTGCTTATTATGCTTATAAAAATTTCTGTGCTGCTGCAGGTCTTACCCCCGTATCTCTTGATAGCATTCCTTCGAAAGTTAAACCCGGTTTCTACGGACTTTTCTACCGGCTCACCAAGAGCAGTATATTAAAAAACAATCCTGATTCAGTTCGCTATTATTTATTTCCCGACTCCATCAATTTTTATATTGGCAGCAGTTCCATTGGCTATTGGGCCAAATCAAAGATGTATGCAGAGCAGGTAAGCGGTGCCAATAGCTATTCTGTTTTTTTGCAAGGCGATCTGCCGATTTGCAAAATGGAAACACAACACAAAAACGGAAGAAAGATTGCCCTGGTAAAAGAATCGTATGGCAATGCCTTTGCTCCTTTTCTAATTAATAATTATGAAAAAGTAATTGTAGTGGATCAACGTTCCTATAAGGGAGATTTTATTGCGATGCTGAAAGCGGAGGGTATTAACGAGCTGCTGTTTATCAATAACATTTTTGCAGCACACACTCAATTTCATATTGATGATATTAGGGGATTGATGAAATAGCTACGAGTTGTGAGTTATGAGCTGCGAGATTTTATAGCAAAAAGGAGGCTGTCTTAAAAGTCGGTTTTTTGCCGGTAAGGCGGTAAAAAATTACTGGTTGAATATCAATTCTTATCGTCTTTCCGCCTTCCCGGCTATCTTAGTTAAAATTACTTTTGAGACAGCCTCCTTTGATTTGGAGAACTCTAAACTCGTGGCTCACAACTCGCAGCTTTCCTCACAGCTTTAAATGCTTTTGCACCCAGACCACTTTCGGCTTTAGTTCTTTGGTGTATTTATCACCGGTGGCATAGCCTACGCTTTTCAAAAAGTGGTAATAATCTGCTTTAGGATTTTTCTTCCTCCACTTAGTATATCGCTTTTGCTGCCAGTCTTTATAATATTTTATACATTCTTTATCCGACTCAAATTTTTTGCACTTATTCCCTTTTACATAAAATCCAAACAGGTTGTGATAGCGCAGGCAACAGTTTTTACAACTAAGGTTACCGGTCTCCTGCATACACTGAGCCATTACAAAATCAGGATGCAGGATACCCGCATCTTTAATGGCATCATACATTTCCTGCATTTTGGCTTTATTGATATTCTGCGAAGAGGCTTGCAGAAAAAAGCCGGTAAGTAAAAAAGCAAGCAATAATTTCTTCATGAGCAGTTATTGGGTGAAGAAAAATGAAATGAAAATCTCAGGATAACCAAATTTCACTTTAAATATACAAAAATCACACCCTTTTCTTCAATTCCTTTACTTTGCATAAAACTGGTTGAATGAGTTCAGGTTTAATGATAAATGAAGAAAATAAGTTGCAGGAATTGCGGGGCCGTTCTTTCCCGGAACAACCCGTTGCGCTGCAATGGATAGCAAAAATTATTTCCTATATTTTTCACCCCATTTTTGTTCCGGTGATGGTAGTATGGTTCTTTGTGTATACTCATCCTTATTTATTTGCCGGGTTTTCCAATGTACAAAAACTAAGAACGGTAATGATGGCCGTTGTATCATTTACTTTCTTTCCTCTTGTTACTGTATTATTATTAAAAGGATTAAAATTTATAGATACTATTTACCTGCATACACAAAGAGACCGGGTAATTCCTTTTATCGCCTGTATGATCTGGTATTTTTGGATATGGTATGTATGGAACAATTTTGGTAAAACAAGAGATGTGATGGATATGCCGCCAGTAGCGGTACAATTTGCATTAGCAACATTCATCAGTACCATCATTGGGTTGATGGTTAATATAAAAATGAAAGTTAGCCTGCATGGTATTTCTGCTGGTATTGTACTAACGTTATTTATTATAATGGCTATTACACAAGATTTGAATTTTGGCATCTGGTTGGCCATTGTTCTTTTTCTTACCGGTTTAGTTTGTACTGCCCGGTTTATTGTTTCTGATCATACAGCAGCGGAGATTTATGGAGGGTTGGTAGTGGGGGCGGTTTCGATGCTGGTGGCGAATTGGGTTATATAAAAGAGGCTACCAAACATTCCAGTCCACTACAATCGTTTCATTTCTGGATGTGGGTTTTTGCAACCCATTCGTCAATTCTTCCACTCTTTTTCCAACAATAGTTTTTAGCTCACTTATTTTCATCGTGGCATTTCTTTTCATCGCTTCCAGAATACTGTAAGTAAACACACCATTCTTCAAATCATTTCTTTCCAAGGCAAACTGTGTTCCGGCTGCTGCAGAAATGATAGTAGCACCAGTACTCTTGCCAACATTTACAAACAGGCTTTGCATCAGTTCAAAACTGTTCTTTAACCCAAGATGCCCTTCTTGTTTATAGCCGACCGGTTTTAATCCTTTTATTAATGAATCGGGAGTATTATTTAATGTTATCAGGTCTTCTTTATCCACTTCGCCACTGTGACAGGCATCTATCAGCATTAGCTTTTTTCTGGCAGGTATGCTGTCTAATAAACTCTCCAGGTCATCGTAAGGCAATCCATTCTGTTCTGGTTTTTCAAAATTCACGGAGTAGGTGGAGAGATAATAATCAAAATCTTTACTCAGCATACCATGACCAGAGTATGCAATAATCACTTTATCGTTCTCAGTGGTTTGTTGCAGCTTTTTTTTCAATGCCTTTACATTACTAACGGTAACATTATCATTGAACAACGTATCAATGATAACACCATCGCCATATTTTTCTTTTAGTTTTTTAGATAAATCCCGGATGTCTTTGGCGCTGTATTGCAGATTGTACTGATTATCTGCAAACTCGTCGATACCGATCCCGATGAAATGGGTCATTTCTTTTTGATTGACAACCGGAGTGTAATTTACAATAAATGGCATCCGGTAGCTTTCGGTGCCGTTTACATTGGTAATGGATGTTTCTATTCTATTTTCGCCTTGTGATAGTTTGATAGTAATCGTTGTATCAAAATCATTTTTGTTTCTTCTGCGGATGCTGATACCCCGCTGACCATAGACAGGAACCTCATTCACCCATACATTGAAACGGTCGAGTTTATAGGCGGTATCAAGGCCTTTTATATGCAATGTTAGTATTCCTGTTTTTTGTTCGTATTCAATTGCATCTCTGTTGGCAAAGTCTGACTCTGGTATGCTGTAGCCATCTCTGAATGCTGTTGTATCAATGCCGAGTTTTTTAGTTCTCTTTTCCCAGGCTTTGCGGTAGCTTTTTATTAATGCCGTATCTGTACTTCCTGTTGCTTCCAGTATTTTATCGGGGCGGTTATATTTGACATCGAGTTGTTCGAACGAAATTATTTTCAAATTTGCAGTGACATAGTGTAATAGTTTTGAAGCATCCGGAGTTGCTAAATAATAACCCGCCATGTTTTTTATAATAAAATCTTTTTCTTTTATTGGAATGAGAGAATACATTTCTTTCCCCGTACGCAGATTGAATATGATCATTTCACTGCGACGGATTGCCATAAAAATTTCCTGCTGGAAAGAAATTTTTTCAAAAATTGTGTTATTCCCCAAATCAATTGTCCTAAGTAGTGCTCCGGTAGCAGCATCCCATATTCTTACAGTAGCATCCGCCGAAGCTGTTAAAATAGATTTACCATCGGGGAAAAACAATGCATTTATTACACTTCCATTGTGTCCCTTTAATTCATATAATAATTTACCGGATGGGGTGTCCCATACCCTCGCCAGATTATCTCCGGAAGCAATGAGAATTTTTTGGCCATCTGGAGAAAAATTTATTGAGTTCATATATTCGGTAAACCCATCCAATTGATATAATTCTTTACCGCTACCAACCTCCCAGATTTTAACCGTATTATCAGCAGCCGCAGTAATAACTTTTGAGCCATCGGGAAAAAAAATAGCTCTCCTGATTTCAAAATTGTGCCCTGCCAATACCTGTAACGTCTTACCCGTTGCCGCATCCCAAATCCGGGCTGTTTTATCAGATACAGGACCAGTTGCCGCAGTAAGAACAAGTTTGCCGTCAGGAGAATAATGGGCGATGTCTGCGCCATATTTACTTTCGTGGCCTTTCAACTGCAATGCTGATTTGGTTTTAATATCCCATATTATCGGAACAGCATTCCAAAAAGATGTAGTAAGTATTTTTTGGCCATCAGGAGACATCTCTACAGACTGCACACAACTATTGAATCCGTTAAATTGATTGAGCAAACTGCCAGTGGCAGCATCCCATATTTCTGCCACATTACATGAAGCAACAAGTATTTCTTTCCCATTTGGTGAAAATTGGGCCCCGTTCAACAAACCCTGGCCTGCCTTAAAAGTATAAATAAGTTTGCCCTGGCCGGGATCCCATAAGCGAACATAAGCCCCATCGCTGGTTGTCAGAATTTTTTTACCATCAGCTGAAAATTCTGAATTAATTGCAGCATAGGTGTAGCCTTCAAGGGTAAGCAATGATTGATACGTTTTTGCATCCCACAGCTTTGCTGTAAAATCAGAAGAGGCGGTAAGGATTGTTTTACCATCCGGTGAAATAGCAATATCCATAATGCCATTATCATGGCCCTTTAGTTCATTGATTGGCTTACCGGTTGCAGCATTCCAAATAATTGCTGTGGCATCGTAAGACGCCGAAAGCAGTTTATCACCATTTTCAATAAAAAGGATATCCGTAATCTCATTTTTGTGTTTTTTAAATTCAAACAACAGGCGGCCTGTTTGTGCATCCCAGGCTTTCATAGAGCCTTTACCCAACGTTATTTCAGGATAGTCCGGAACGGTAATTATTGTTTTACCATCTGGTGAAAAACATCCGAGGCTTAGTGCATATTTTTCTTTTACCGTAGTAATTAAAATCCCGTTATCAGCATTCCAAACTTTTGCTGTTTTATCTTTTGATACAGTAAGTGCAAGCTTGCCATCATCTGAAAAAGAAACATTCATGACTTCATCTGTATGGCCTTTAAGATCAGCAAGCAATGTGCCGGTAAGAACTCTCCATGTTTTAACAGTATTATCATTTGAAGATGTAATTATTTTTTCTCCATCTGCCGAAAACCTGGCGGCTGTTACATTCTTGCTATGTTCAAACTTATAAATTAGTTTTCCGCTGGTAGCATCCCAAAGATTAGCTGTAAGGGGATCATATTGAGCCAAAGATCCTACCGACAAAATGTACTTTCCATCTGTTGAATAGGCAACTCTGGGATTAACCCCTGCTTTGTCATTCAGAACATTTATAAATATCCCTGTTTTTGCATCCCATATCCGGGCAGTGTCATTCGTTGCTGTAGTAATTATCCTGCTGCCATCAGGGGAGAATATAGCAGAGCTTATTTCTTTTTTATGGCCGCCTAAAGAATATAAGAGCCTGCCACTTGCTTTTTCCCATACCCGGGCAGTAAAATCGTCCGAGCTTGTTACGATATATTTTCCATCCGGGCTGAAAG
>JBKJIX010000206.1:0-2520 GCA_046598205.1 Chitinophagaceae bacterium | reverse complement strand
TTCGGCATGGTACTACGAAAAAAAGGCGTATGACAATTTAAATTTGATAAAAGACCTCACTTCAGATGTTTGCCGGACTTTAGGGACGATTCAAATGCAAAAAGGAGATAGATTTTTGGCACGGCATTTTTTTAAAGAAAGCCTTGATGCTTCAGAAAGTTTTAATGACAAATGGGTTGCTTCGTTTACGTTTGGAGAGATAGCCAAAATGTATATGCTGGAAGGCAACTTAGACTCAAGTATCTACTTTGCAAAAAAAGGCCTGGAATATGCACAAAAAGCTAAGAACCCCAAGGTTATTCTTACCTGCGGAGATTTATTGGCTGAAATGTTTGAATCCACCAACCCTGCAGAAGCACTTAGATATTACAAGATTGCTGCAGCAGCAAAAGAGGGTTTGTTTGGTGCCGGAAATTTACAGGCCATACAAGCACTGGTAGTAAAAGAGGAAGAAAGAAGAAATGAAATTGAATTGGCAGATGCAGCTTACAGGGCAAAATTAAAACAGTACGGATTACTTGCAGGATTGGGTGCCATCCTGCTAATTGCAGTTATTCTTTACCGCAACAACAACCAAAAGCAAAAAGCCAATAAAGTTTTAGAAACAACATTAACCAATTTAAAATCTACCCAAACTCAACTCATCCAATCCGAAAAAATGGCCAGCCTTGGTGAACTCACCGCAGGCATTGCCCATGAAATACAAAACCCGTTAAACTTTGTCAATAATTTTTCTGAAGTAAATACTGAACTCATTGATGAATTACAACAAGAATTAAAAACAGGAAAAATGGATGATGCTATTTCCATTTCAAATGATATAAAGGAGAACGAAAAAAAAATAAATCATCATGGCAAACGGGCCGATGCCATTGTAAAAGGAATGTTGCAACACAGCCGCAGCAGCAGTGGCGTAAAAGAACCAACAGATATCAATGCTTTGTGTGATGAATATTTACGGTTGAGTTATCATGGCTTGCGGGCAAAAGATAAATCTTTCAATGCAACGATGAAAACTGATTTTGATAATTCTATTGGTAACATCAACATTATTCCGCAGGATATTGGAAGAGTGATTTTGAATTTATTGACCAATGCATTTTATGTGGTGGATGAAAAGAAGAAATTGAATATCCCGGGATATGAGCCGACTGTTTCCATCAGCACACGGCTCTTGAACCCCCCTTCGGGGGGCAGGGGGGCCGAGATAAAAGTAACCGACAACGGCAACGGCATCCCACAAAAAATACTAGACAAAATCTTTCAACCCTTCTTTACCACCAAACCCACCGGGCAGGGAACAGGATTGGGTTTGAGTTTGAGTTATGATATTGTAAAAGCTCATGGCGGGGAATTGAAAGTGGAAACAAAAGAAGGAGAAGGCTTGTCCGCCGAAGCTTCGTCCGACGCCATAGGCTATGGCCGACGGCAGTCAGCGCAGGCGGGAACAACATTCATTATTTCATTACCGATTAATACTAACTGATGAAACTGACAAAAAAATTAGAAGCAGAAATCCTGAAGTTATATCATGCCTACTGGGATGCATACCTCAGAGGAGATATGAAAACCATGGCTTCTTATCTTGATGATAACTGTACCGTGTATGGAACAGCAGTAGGCGAAATTTTTACAACAAAAAAACAAGCTGTAAAGTTTTACGCAGCCACAGCCGATCAGATGACGGGCAATGCTGATTTCCGTAAAAGGCGAATCAGTTTGAAAGCAGTGGGTGATATTATTATGATTAATGAGCAGTCAGATTTGTATGTTTTGATTGACAGTGTATGGACATTTTATGGGCATGCCCGCATCACTGCCATTTTTGAGCAAAAAGGTAATGCGTGGAAATTAGTTCATCAGCATGGTTCTTTCCCCGATAGCAGAACAGAAGAAGGTGATCAGATTGCTACAGATAAAATAAAAGAAGAAAACTTACAACTTCGTGATGCGGTAAAACGCCGTACGATTGAGCTGGAAGAAAAAAACCAGGAACTGGAAATAGAAACGGCTTTGGAAAAAGTCCGTGCCATCGCCATGGGCATGAAGCAACCGGCGGATATGCTGGAAGTATGTAAAACTATTTCCGGGCAGTTGAAGCAGCTGGGTATAAAAGAAATACGCAATGTGCAAACAGCTATCATTAATGAAATTAATAGCACTTACCTCAACTACGAATATTATACAAAACACAAAAAAATTTTCACAACAGAAGTAGATTACAAGAATCATAAAATACAAAAGAAGTTTGCCGGACAGATGCTTACCGGCGCAGAAGAACTGTTTACCGAAACACTGAAAGGTAAAAAACTGAAAGACTGGTATGCATATCAGCAAACAACCAATCAATTTGTAGATAAGTATTTGGAGCAAGCTGAATCATTCAACTACTATTGGTACTCATTGGGACCGGTTGCTTTAGGCATTTCAACTTATACTTCATTAACGGAAGATGAAATTAATTTATTCAAACGCTTTCGTAATGTGTTTGAACTGGCTTACCGCAGGTTTATTGATATT
>JBKJIX010000004.1:0-33495 GCA_046598205.1 Chitinophagaceae bacterium | reverse complement strand
CCACTATGTGTTTTAGGGTTATAATCATTGGAAACCAGCAGGGCATTTACTGCATAAAAAGAGGCATGATACATCCGGCTCAATGCGGTATCGGCCATTCCATTTTCTATCAGCAGTTTAGCTTCTTTAATTGACTGCCCCGCTTTCTTTAATTTATAGTTAATATAATCCTGTTTATTTTTCATATAGCCAGCCCTTCTTCAGCTATACTTTCGTAAATATTGGTTACAGCATAGTCATCTCCCCACACCTGCCTGTTTTTTACTATCAATGATATTGCTATATCCCATTTATTTTCAACTCGCAACCTGATTTCTGTCCTTAATAAAGCAGCAAATTTTTCGGTATCGGTTTCATTTGTAAGAACAAAAAAGTCCCAGTCGCTTTCAGCAGAGGCATCACCCCTGGCCCGGCTTCCGAATAACAACACCGATGCAGAGCTGTCGTACTGTAAAACAAGTTCTTTTACAGACGCTGCCACCTCTTTAGTGTAATTGTCCATCCGGAGCAAGTATCTTTCTTTTACCGAATACATTTTTTATATGTCTTTTAAAAAGCCCAGCAGTATTTTATTTGCTCTTTCAACCTCTTCCAGCATTCCCATATGCCCCGATTGTTGAAGAATGTGAATGTACGATTTTTCAGGAAGGTGGCATTGCTTCAGGCCGTCTTCTAAAGGAACGGCGGCATCGTATTTTCCCATGATAAAGAGTACAGGCACAGCAGTTTTCCTTAATGTTTCTGTTCTGTCTGGCCGCTGCATCATAGCCTCGTAGTATGAAACGAGAGTAAGGGGTGAAAAGTTGTGTAGCCGGGCTACCTGTTCATCAATTAATTCAGGCTTTTCATCTTTGGTGATGGGGGAAAAGAGGTTTGGGGTAGCGGTTTTCAAAAACTCAAAAGCTCCGTTTTGTTGAATGAACTCAATGCCCTTGCGGCGGGTGGCTTTCTTTTCTTCGCTATCCGCAAATGCAGAGGAATGAAAAAGACCAAAGGCAGACACATGATTCCAATACTTTTCCATCAATGCCAATAAAATATATCCACCCATGCTGTGGCCAATAATGCAAGCCCCCCTAACCCCCCCCGCAAGGGGGACTTCAGACTCCGATGATTTGGATTGTTCTTTTTGCAATCCAGGTTCGATATATGGAGCTTCTATATCAAGAATTTTTTTTATTACTTCTGCCATGCCTTCCATACTCATATCATCAATCATTTCAGATTGTCCGGTACCGGGCAGGTCGGGAACGATGAGTTTAAATTTATCTTTTAAAAAATCAACCTGGTTGTTCCATACTTCGGCTTCTTCGCCAAAACCATGAATAAGTATGACTGGTTTGCCTGTACCGGTAATGCGGTAGAAGATTTTTTTGTTTTGATATAGAAGCTGCTTGTTCATTTTTTTTGCCACAGAGGCACAGAAACACAGAGGGTTTGTCAGAGATATATCAGTTATTGTAACCACTGATAAAACAGAATTTTTTCAGTGTTTCAGTGCATCAGTGGCAATAGCATTTAATAAACGACTCTTTTTATCTCCAATTTCATTTTTCCAAAATTAAGGATTAGCCCCACCTTGCAACCGGAGCATTTAAGATAATTAATTGTTTGAGCATAATCTTCTTCAGCAATTCCGCCCTGTTTCGCTTTTACTTCAACAATTACTTTTTCAAAAACGACAAAATCTGCATAAAATTTGTGTGGAAGTATTGTTTCCTTATAGCGAATGAGATATTCTTTTTCCCGTTCAAAAAAAATTTCATCCATTCTGAATTCATATTCAAATGCATCTTTATAAACAATTTCAACAAAACCAGGGCCAAGATTATTATGAATAACTATGGCCGTTCTGATAATAATATCCGTTTCATCCTGTAGCGGATAGTCAGTTTTGTCAAAAAATTTCTTTTCCATGGTTTATTTTTTTCAGTGTTTCTGTGCCTCAGTGGCAATAATTAATGCTAAGCAGGTTTTTTTCTCAAAATTTTCAATGTGATAGTCCAGCCAAGCAATAAAATACTTAACGCCAACATTATTCTGGACAGGATATCACCATGCTTTACAAAGAAAGTTTTTTTGTTAGCAGAATCAATGGATAATTTAATAGCAGCCGCAGTATTGTAAGGTTGTGGATTAATAACTGTCCCAGCCGGGTCAATAAAACAACTGATACCGGTATTGGCACTGCGGGCCACCCATGTTCTTGTTTCAATAGCCCGCAGCCTTGCATAGTTCATGTGTTGTTTGTGTCCGGGGGTTTTCTTCCACCAGCCATCATTAGTGATAATACAAATGAGGTTAGCTCCATTGCGTACATACTTACTCATAAATTCTCCATAAATGCTTTCATAACAAATGGAGGGAGCAATTCTATAACCGCCTTTGGCATTTAACACCATTCTTTCTTTTTGTTTGGCATAACCTGCGGTGGTGCCGCCAAATTTTTCAAACCATTTGTCAATAAATTTTAAAAACCAGGGCAGCGTTTCCACACCGGGTACCAGCATTGATTTATGATAAAATGATTGTGCACCGGAACTGTCTATCACCATTGAACCGTTGTATGATTCGAAATGCTGACCGTTAAACTCTTCTGAGTATTTTGTTTTGATGTTAAACATCCGGAAACTTTCAATGCCGGTGAATAATGAAGCATTGGGATGACGTTGTAAAAAACTCCATAGCGGATGCAGAAAATAATTCTCTTTCAACCCATCTTCGTTAATTCTGGAGGGAGTGAACAGAGCCGTTTCGGGCCAGAGAATAAGTGCTGTATTACTGTCAACTTGCTGTTCGCTGAGGGTAATCAGTTTTTGTAATTGTGCTTCAAAAGAACCGGCGGCTTCTGAAACTTTTTCGTAAGGGTCAATATTGGGCTGAACGATAACGATATTCTTTTTTTCTATTGGTGTTCCTTTATTAATGTGAACAAAACCAAATAGTGAAATAAATACTGGAATAATCAGCAATAGTACTGCGGTAACTAAATTCTTATAACTCTTTCCGCCTTCCCGGCTAAAATTATTTTTAAGGTGAAGGAAGAGAAAAATATTTATCAGCAAAATCCAAAACGTTCCCCCACTGGTACCTGAATACTCATACCACTGCACCCATTCAGTATGTGTGGCAAAAGAATTACCCAACGTCAACCACGGCCAGCTCAATCCCCAATCCTGCAAATGAATATATTCAAAACACATCCAGAATGCAATCAATGCAATATACCCGATTCTTTCGCCCAGCCATTTTTTTGCAATCTTAAATCCAAACCAGGGAAGACACATTAAAAAACTATTGGCAAGAAATGCAGCTACTGCACCGGGTGGTGACGCATTCCATATCCACCAGGTGGTGGCCACATTCCAGATAAACATAGTGGCGTAAGTAAGCCAGAAAAATTTTTTACGACTTTCCACTTTCGATTCTAACCATAGCAACGGCACCCATGCAACAAAAATAAAAAAGGTAAGTGATGATACCGGCCATGCAGCCCATAGCAACAATCCGCCACCGATAGCTATATATAAATTGATGAAACGTTTCAAACAAATTGATTTTTGTAAAAATAGAATTTGTTAGCGGCGATGCCAACAATATAAATTTCCATAGAAATACTGTGTGCGGCGAATTTTTATTTTGTTTATTAAAACGGAGGCGCAAGATTTTATGGAAACATTTTTATTTCTTATCTGAATAAAAAAGTATAAACCATGGAACCCAACAAAATTTTATCAGCATCGCTGATTGATGTCATCTTTGACGGCCGTAACAAAGAGTACGGAGCTTATGAACTTCGCAAAAACGATTCGCAAAGAACTAAAGTAGCATTATGTGTTACCATTGCAGTTGTTGCGTTGGTTTTAACCGGCACTACACTGGCTAATTCCTTTAAAAAAGATGTAGTACGAAATAATGCACCGCCCGGTATTGTGTTAACCCGGATAGAGGAAATAAAGCCACCAGAAGAATTGCCGGAACCAGAAGAAAAGCCAGCCGAGCAGATGAAAACGGAGAGGTTTACACAAATTATAATTGTAGATAAAGACGATATTGATCCGCACCGTCACAAGACGATTTGGATAGTGCCGTGATAGATATAGTAACAAAAGACGGTAAGCCAGATATTTTTACTGCAGACTCGCCACAAAACCCGGTTGGAGATGGTAAAGGAATAATAGAACCGAAAGTTGAAAGAGAGCCTGAAGAACCAAGAACAACAGTTGACGTTTCCGCCAAATTCGAAGGCAACTCGATAAAATTCTTACAAAAAAATTTGAATGCAGAGGTGCCGGTTAATAATGGCGCAGGGCCGGGCAGATACAGTGTCGTTGTTCAGTTTGTAGTGGATAAAGAGGGAAATGTAAGCGACATTAAAGCACTAACCCATCATGGCTATGGAGTGGAAGAAGAAGCAGTAAGAGTATTAAAGAAAGCTCCGAAATGGCAGGCCGCCATTGCAGCTGGTTATCTGGTAAAAGCTTATCATAAGCAGATAATTGTTTTTGAAGTGACGGGGGAGTAGGGCATTAGTTGATTGGTTAATTAGTTAATTGGTTAATTGGTTAATTGGTTAATTGGTTAATTGGTTAATTGGTTAATTGGTTAATTGTATTGTTGGATTGACAAGATAATAAAATCACCGGATCAGAGACCTGTAATACAAATTAACTAATTAACCAATTAACATTTCTCACTTCCTGCTATAATTCGGTGCTTCTTTAGTTATCTCAATATCATGTGCATGACTTTCTTTCATGCCGGAGTTAGTGATTTTTACGAAAATGGCTTTTTGTAAATCTTCAATAGTAGCTGCGCCGCAATATCCCATGCCGGCTCTTAAACCACCGGAGTATTGATACACAATTTCCTTCAATGTTCCTTTATACGCCACACGGCCTTCAATACCTTCTGGTACAAATTTCTTTACATCATCTTCCACATCCTGGAAATAGCGATCGCTGCTGCCCGTGGCCATTGCGCCGAGTGAGCCCATACCACGGTATTCTTTAAATTTTCTTCCTTCATAAATAATTGTTTCGCCTGGACTTTCTTCCGTCCCTGCAAAAATGCTTCCCATCATTACACAATTAGCACCTGCGGCTAATGCTTTTACCATATCACCGGTATAGCGGATACCTCCATCAGCAATCACCGGAATATTTTTTCCTTTTAGTGCTGATGCTGCCTCCATAATAGCAGTGAGCTGTGGTACACCAGCACCGGCAACAATCCTGGTAGTACAAATAGAGCCGGGACCGATACCAACTTTTATAGCATCGGCACCAGCATCGGCTAAAGCTTTTGCACCAGCCGCTGTTCCCACATTACCCGCAATGACATTTATATTTTTGAAATTCTTTTTTACATCTTTCAATGCTGCAATAACTCCTTTGCTATGGCCATGTGCACTGTCTAATGCAATAACATCCGCACCTACGGTTTGTAGTGCTGCGACTCTGTCTAATAAATCTTTGGTGATGCCCACACCAGCACCAACGAGCAAACGACCAAACTGATCTTTCACGGCGTTGGGATGACTTTTTAATTTTAAAATATCACTGTACGTAAATAATCCGGTAAGTTTTCCCTGTTTGTTAACGATAGGTAACTTTTCAACTTTTGTTTTTTTGAAAAGCTGTTCTGCTTTTTTCAAATCCGTTCCTTCGGGTGCGGTATACAAATTTTCTTTTGTCATCACTTCACTTACTTTTCGTTTGGGATTATCTTCAAACCGAAGGTCACGGTTGGTAAGGATGCCAACTAATTTCCCGTTTTTATCAATAATAGGAATACCACCGATTTTATTTTCCCGCATTAGTTTTAGTGCATCACCGATGGTGGCATCAGCCAATAGTGTAACAGGGTCAATGATCAGTCCGCTTTCACTTCTTTTTACTTTGCGAACCTGTTCGGCTTGTTTTTCAATCGTCATGTTTTTGTGCAGGATACCGAGACCGCCTTCTCTTGCAAGTGCAGTGGCGAGAGCCGCTTCAGTCACTGTGTCCATCGCTGCGGATAGCAAGGGGACATTCAGGGTGATGTTTTTAGTGAGCCGACTTTTAATTTCTACATCACGGGGCAATACCTGGCTGTAGCCGGGCATCAGCAGCACATCATCGAAGGTCAGACCTTCACCGAAAAATTTGCTGGATACTTGTTGGGGGGGAGAATTTCTTGTTGCCATGTGCAAAGATATACTCCTGAGGGAAACGGGAAAAATGATTTTTTTGAAAACTACTGAGAGAGTTTCACGCAGAGGCCACTGGATTCCCAGGGGGATAGTTTTCTCTGCGAACTCTCTTGTAACTCACTTCTCTGCGGTGAAGTATTTAACTCAGGTTGTACATTTTGCCGGGTTTAGAGGAAATAACACCTTGCAATTCTAAATTCAACATGGCGCCGGCAACGGCACTGCTGCTTAACCCACTCTTCCCGTTTATTTCATCTATATGCACTGCTTCTTTTTCTCTTAATATCGCTACGACTATCTTTTCATCAGCCGTCATTTCTATAAACAACTCTCTTTGACTACGTTTCTCTTTTTTACGCTGAGCCTTGTCTTCCCATTGCATCACTTGTATCAATTCTGCTGCATCTGTTAGCAGCATGGCTTTGTTATTTTTAATAAGATAATTACAGCCACTGCTTTTTACATCCGTTACTTTTCCTGGAATGGCAAATACGTCTTTATTATAACTATTGGCTAATTCTGCGGTAATCATACTGCCACCTTTCAATCCTGTTTCTATTACAATCGTAGCATCACTCATACCAGCTACTATTCTGTTGCGGGTAGGAAAATTATGTTTATCGGGTTTCGATTTGCTTCTGAATTCTGTTAATAAACCGCCTTTGTGTTTTATCATGTCTTTAGCAAGTCCGGCATGTTCGGCAGGATAGATCTGATCGAGGCCATGCGCCAGTACACCAATGGTTGACAACCCGTTTTTTACCGCTGCTTTGTGTGCAATGCCATCTACGCCAAAGGCAAGACCGCTAACCACTGTTATATTTTGCTCTGTTAATTCCTTTACCAATTTCTCCGTCACCTGTTTTGCATAATCTGTGTGGCTTCTTGTGCCGACGATGGCCACCATTTTTGCGGCATTCAAATCAGCATCGCCTTTATAAAATAAAAGGGTGGGAGAGTCGTAACAATTCAATAGCCGTTTTGGGTATGCTGTATCAGTTACAAACAATGGTTTGATCTTATACTTCTCTATAAATTTTATTTCTTCTTCTGCTTGGCTAAAATCTTTAAACGCAGCGATAGAAGCAGCCCGGATGGGCCCAATACCCTCAATCTTTTCTAAAAATGATTTTTTTGCATGAAAAATTTCTTCTGCATTGCAATGCTGCAGCAAAATTTTTGCCTGTACCGGGCCAATATTTGGGATAAGGGTTAGTGCCAGCTGATAAAGCAATTCTGAATCCATACAGTCGTGTAGTAAAATTCAAATATAAGAGAACTCTGAATTATTGGCTAACGACTTTCATTTCAGTCCGCCTGTTCAAAGCTCTTCCTTCTTCGGTTTTATTATCAACCATTGGTTTGGTTTCGCCGTAGCCTTTGGCAGTTAAGCGTTGTACTGTAATGGATTTACTTACGAGGTAAGTAACAACTGATTTAGCCCTGTTATTAGATAATACAAGGTTGTCCGCCGGTTTGCCCACATTATCCGTGTAGCCGCTTATCTCAATTTTCAATGTTGGATTTTCAGTGAGCATCTGCACTAATTTTTCGAGTTCTACTTGTGATTCGGGTTTCAATTCAAATTTGCCTACATCAAAGAAGATATTTTTTAATATGACACTGGCATTCTTTTCAATTGGCAGCAGGGCAATATTTTTTTGATAAACAGAATCTGGCGATTTGTTTAGCATCAGGAAATTGTCAGAATAAAAAAGATAGCCCTTGCGGTTTACATTAAAGGCATAGTCTTTTCCAACTGGTAAGGTGATAAAATAATTGCCCGTTTCATCTGTCAATACTTTAGTAATGGTTTGTTTAGTGGTAAGATTAATCAACTCAACAGATGATGGAATACCTTTACTTGTTTTTTTATCTGACACTTTCCCTTTCACCCATAGTGTTTTGATGGGACGAATATCCTGCCGTAATTCGAAACTATAAATATCATGGGCACCTTTCGAATCGTTTCTATCGCTGGCATAATAGGCGGTTTTGCCATCGGCTGCTACAAATAATGTTCCTTCATCATTAATCGTATTGATTGGGTAACCTAAGTTTTTTGCTTTTTCCCATTTGCCATCAAAGCCTTTTCTTGTAACAAATATATCGTTGCCACCATAGCCAGGCAAACCGTTTGAAACAAAATACAATGTCTGGTTATCTGCATGGATAAAAGGACATTCATCATCACCGGGAGTATTAATACCGGCTCCCATATTTTCAGGCTCACTCCATCTTCCGTTTGGCAGAAGGTGGCAAACATAAATATCCTTGCCACCTAAGCCACCCATCCGGCGGCTTGCAAAGTATAAATCTCTTTTATCTGGCGATAAACTTGGTTGAGCATCCCATTGATCAGAATTTACCCGGCCACCAAGATTAATAGCTTCACCCCAACCCTGTGATGTTAGCTGCGATATATATAAATCGTAATTGCCATAACTGTCCTGCCGGTTAATAGCAGTAAAAACAAACCATTGACCATCGGAGGAGATATTTTGTCCTGCTTCACTCATCGGTGTATTGATTCCTCCTTCTATTGGTTTAGCAGGTGTCCATTGCCCCGCATTTGATTTGCTGTAATAAAAATCTTCGTTGGTTCCGTTGATACGTCTTGTAAAAACTAATTCCTTGCCATCAATAGTCAGCGAAGGAAGATATTCTGGTTCAGCAGTATTCACATTGCCACCAACATTTTGCGGGGCAAACAAATAATTTTTTTCAGGATTGTTTTTTTCATAGTCAACAGCAAATTCATAATTCTGTTTTCTTTTTTGTGCAGATGCTAAACTGGTCGGATTCTTTGGCGGTTTTTTTGTCAGCAATTCATTTACGGCATCCAAAGCTTTTTTAAACTCACCTAATCCGGATAGTTGGATGGAATAAGCCAGTTTATAATCTAAAGTGTAAACCGGATCTATAGGAAATGCTTTTTCATAAGCGGCGACACTGCTTTTATAACTTTTTAGTTTTCCATAAATAGCAGCCAGTGAAAGATAGGCCTCTACATAGTTTTGATCTGTTTGAATAGCCTGTTGTAACATACCGGCTGCACTGGCAAGGTTACCATCATCAATTCTTTCCATCGCCTGGTTGTATAGTTGAACCGCTTTTGGATTGATTTTCGCCGGATTATATTGGGCAAAACAGGAATGAAGCAGCAGAAAGGAAGCAAGGAATGCCAACAGTTTTTTCATTGATAAAAGATTACGGTTTGTATAACGAAGCTACCTGAATTTTATTCCGCAGAAAAGAAGAAAATGTTAAACAGATGGTTGCTTACGGCACATTAATATACTTGTGAATTTGCAAGGAAAGTTCCCATTGCGGATTAGCCTTAATGTATTCTATGATCATCGGTGTTACTTGTGTGGCTTTATCCCATTCCGGTTGCAGGTACAATTTGCAGGTTGGAGAAACTGAAACAGCATATTTTTCTGCCCAGTCAAAATCTGATTTATTGAAGATGACAACTTTTAACTCATGTGCCATGTGTAAAATGGGTTCCAGCGGAGCTTTAAATTTTTTCGGAGATAAACAGATCCAATCCCACTGTCCACTCAGCGGATGGGCACCTGATGTTTCGATATGAGTTTTAAGACCAGCGGCTTGAAATTCTTCCGTTAGCTCATCAAGATTATGCATCAGCGGTTCGCCGCCAGTGATAACTACAATTTCAGCTGGTGTTTTTTTTACTTCAGCAATGAGTTGTTGAATTTTATATTTCGGATGTTTATCTGCATCCCAGCTATCTTTTACATCACACCACACACAGCCTACATCGCAACCACCCAGGCGAATAAAATAAGCAGCCCGGCCCTGGTGATAGCCTTCTCCCTGTAGTGTATAAAAATGTTCCATTACCGGGAGATGTACTGTCGCTTTCATCACTTCACTCATGTCATTCAAATCATTTAATCAATAATAATCAGTGATCAATTCTTCTGCATACACGAACGATACGTATTCTTCATCAATGCGGCAATCGTCATCGGTCCTACACCACCCGGCACCGGTGTTATCCAGGAACATTTCGGAGCTACTTCTTCAAAAGCAACATCGCCTTTTAACTTGAATCCGCTTTTCTTTGTTGTGTCTTCTGTTCTTGTGATGCCCACATCAATAATAACGGCACCTTCTTTTACCATATCAGATGTAATAAACTCTGGCTTGCCCAATGCAGCTACAATTATATCCGCCTGTAAGCAAAATTCTTTGATATTGCTTGTGTGAGAATGACAAATAGTAACAGTGCAATTACCGGGATTGGTATTGCTGCTTAACAAAACACTCATTGGCCGGCCAACAATATTGCTGCGGCCTACTACTACTGCATGTTTTCCTTTGGTTTCTATTTTATAATGCTCCAGTAATAACATTATCCCATGTGGTGTAGCAGGAACAAAAGTGGGCAGGCCTTGTAAAAGTTTTCCAACATTCTCCGGGTGAAAGCCATCCACATCTTTGTCAGCATCTATCGCATTGATAACCTTCTCATCAGAAATATGTTTGGGTAAAGGAAGCTGTACCAAAATGCCATCAATATCAGGATTAGAATTTAAATCATGTATGGCATCCAGCAATTTCATTTCCGAAATATCAGCTTCAAGCCGTAGCAAAGTTGATTTGAAGCCCACTTCTTCACAGGCTTTTACTTTAGCGGCCACATACGTTTCACTTGCACCGTTGCTGCCAACTAATATGGCTGACAGGTGTGGAACTTTTTTTCCTTCCGCTGCCCGGGAGGCTACATCAATTTTCAGTTCATCTTTAATGGCCTGGGCAGCTTTTTTCCCATCTAAAATTTGCATGGTGCAAAGGTACTACTTGTCCGTCGGTCCTGGACTGACAAGTACTATGGATTTTTCAAACTATCAATCAACTAATGAACACTAATCTTTATTTTTTTAGCCAGCACCATCCTTGTAACTTTCATATAAATTCTGATTGCTTGAAAATAAAATTATTTTTATTATCCGCTCTTGTACTTACTGGTGCTTTCTTACAGGCACAAACCCTTCGCCGGCCTGTTGCAGCCAGTTATACAGGTCTTGGTGCTTACAGTGTAAATCATGCCGATGTATTTTCTTTTACCGCTAACCAGGCATCGCTGGCGCAATTAAAAAATAGTGCTGCGGCTGTCTATGGCGAAAGACGTTTTTTATTAAGCGAATTGAATAATTATACAGCCGCCATCGGTCTTACCACCAACTCTGGCAATTTTGGGTTGAAAACTAATTACTCCGGCTTTGCAGATTATAATGAAACACAATTAGGATTGGCCTATGGAAGAAAGCTGGGTAGTAAACTTGACATCGGGGCACAATTCAATTATAATTCAATCCGGATTTCTAATGGATATGGGAATGCTTCAGCTATTAGTTTTGAAGTAGGAACCGTTTTACATATCTCCGATAAACTGAATGCCGGTATTCACATCAATAATCCTATGGGTGGAAAATTTGGAAAAGATCAGCAGGAAAAACTATCATCTGTATATGGCTTTGGAATTGGGTATGATGCTTCCGAAAAGTTTTTCATCAGTGCTGAAATAGAGAAAGAAGAAGATCAACCGGTAAATGTCAATGTCGGCTTTCAATACAAATTCATTCCACAGTTATTAATAAGGGTAGGCATGGCCACGGCTACTTCATCAGCCTGGTTGGGATTAGGGCTCACCATAAAATCTTTTAGGGTGGATGTAACCACCAGCTATCATCCCCAATTAGGCATCTCTCCGGGATTAATGATTATTATACCCCTATCCCCTAAAGGGGAACGTAAAACCCAAAATAATTGAAAAGGGTTGCTATTATAGTATTTGTTTTTTTTGCAATGTTTTGTATTCACCCCTTTAGGGGATGGGGGCAGGAAATACCTGTCAGTACCGAACAGCAATTAGAAAACCAAACGGATGCTGACCAGGGCGAAACAGAAGACGATACTTACTTGCAGGAACTGGAGCATTTCAGAAGAAATCCTCTCAACATTAATTCAGCAGATGCAGACGAGTTAAAGCAATTAAGAATTGTAACCGACTTACAAATTGCTAACCTGGTTTCATACCGGAACTTATTTGGAAAACTAATAAACATTTATGAATTGCAGGCCGTTCCAGCATGGGATGTAAACACTATCCGCAAACTATTGCTTTTTATTACCGCCGCTACACCTCTTTCATTGTCAGAAGAGGCGGGTAGGCGATTTAGTGATGGTGACCATAGTCTCCTGCTTCGGATATCACAAGTGCTGGAAAAATCTGACGGCTTCAACAAAGCAACAGGAGGTACTAAGTATCTGGGTAGCCCTCAGCGAATTTTTTTTCGGTATCGCTATACCTATAAAAATTTATTACAATTTGGGTTAGTTGGCGATAAGGATGCTGGCGAACAGTTTTTAAAAGGTGCACAAAATAAAGGATTCGATTTTTATTCCTTCCACCTTTTTGCAAGGAAGATTGGTATCATTCAAGCATTGGCTATAGGAGATTTTTCTGTCAATATGGGCCAGGGTTTGATACAATGGCAGGGGCTTGCCTTTAAAAAAAGTGTGGATGTAATGGGGGTGAAGCGGCAATCGGCAGTGCTGCGTCCTTACAGTTCAGCAGGAGAATTTTATTTTCACCGTGGCGCAGGCATTACAATAAAAAAAGGCAGAATAGAATCAACAGCTTTCGTTTCTTTCCGTAAGCTGGGAGGTAATTTTGTGGCAGACACAGTCAACAATGAAGACTTCATTTCATCATTTCTTACGTCCGGGTATCATCGCACAGCCAGTGAAAACGAAGACAGAAACAATCTTTCACAAACAACAATTGGTGGTAATATACTATACAGGGGTAATCGTTGGCAAATAGGGGTGAACGGTATTCATTATAATTTTTCCTTGCCCATCGAAAAAAGAAATGAACCTTATAATTTATATGCTATCAGTGGAAAGCAATGGTACAATTTCAGCGTTGATTATAGTTATACCTACAAGAACCTTCATTTTTTTGGCGAAGCCGCTGTAGATAAAAATTCCAACAAAGCATTTATCAATGGTCTCTTGTTAAGCGTTGACTCAAGAGTTGATATTTCTTTTGTGCAACGTACTATAAACAAAGGGTATCAGTCTATTAATGGAAATGCGTTTACAGAAAATACTTATCCCACAAATGAAACAGGTTTTTATGCTGGTGTTACTATTCGCCCTGCCATCGGGTGGAGGTTTGATGCGTATGGCGATATTTATAAATTTCCCTGGCTCAAATACCTGGTAGATGCGCCCAGTAGCGGAAAAGATTACCTGGCACAGGTAACGTATACACCCAACCGGCAGGTAGAATTATATACAAGATTCAGAAATGAAACAAAGCAATCAAATCAATCAGATCCCCTCCCGGGAGGGGTAGGGGTGGGTACAACGGTCACCAATTTTCTCGCTACCATACCCCGCCAAAGCTGGCGGACACAGTTGATGTATAAGATAAATCCGGCAATAACTCTCAGAAACAGGATAGAATTATTATGGTATGATAATAAAGGAATCAACAAAGAGAATGGCTTTCTCACCTTCTTTGATTTTATTTTTAAACCTATGCTAAAACCAGTTTCAGGAGTGCTGCGGTTGCAATACTTTGAAACAGATGGATACGGTTCCCGGATCTATGCGTATGAAAATGATGTTTTGTACAGTTATTCCATTCCCGCATTTTCTGATAAGGGATTCAGATACTACCTCACCATAAACTACGACCTGAGCAAAAAAGTCTCTTTTTGGCTTCGTTGGGCACAAACAATCTATAAGAACAGGAACACTGTAGGTTCCGGGCTTGATGAAATTCAGGGTAACAAGCGAACGGAGCTAAAACTCCAGGCCCGGTGGATTTTTTAGACCATTTTTAATACGAACGATAATTCTCTTTTTTTTGAGCAACTTTAAGCAAATGTTAAAAAATAATTTACCTTGCGGCAGCAATTTTAAAGGCATCTATGTCTTTAATAACATCTAAACCTATCGGAAATTGACGGTTTCCCTTGATTATCAATGCATTTAAAATTTTAAAATTAACGTTAACATGAGAAAAATCGCATCACTGTTTACGATGCTAATGCTGTTTTCTGCATTAGCATTCGGTCAGAACCGGACGATTACCGGTACCGTGACCAATGAAAGGGGCGAAGCTGTTCCCGGAGCAACTGTAAGTATTAAAGGTACCCGTACAGGTGTTTCGGCTGATAACAACGGCCAATTCCGCATTCTGGCTAAAACCGGAGACATTCTTGTAGCCTCTAGTTCTGGAATGGAGACTACTGAATCAACTGTTGGTGCCGGAAGTACAATTAACTTTTCTGTGAAAACACTTGTTATCGCAGGTACAGAAGTGGTTGTTACAGCTCTTGGCCAGACTCGTCAGCCAAAAGAGTTAGGTTATGCTGTTTCTAAAATAAAAGCAACGGAATTAACACAGGCTAAATCAGTTAACCTTCAAAATGGTTTAACTGGTAAAGTATCTGGTTTGAACGTACAAACTACTAACAGCGGCGTTTTCGCAGATACAAGGCTTACACTTCGTGGTATCCGTTCTCTGACGGGTAATAACCAGCCAATGCTGATTTTAGATGGTGTTCCCATTGCATTGGCTTATATCAGTTCTATCAATCCTAACGACATAACTGATGTAACCATCCTGAAGTCTGCTTCTGCTACTGCAATTTATGGTCCTGATGGTGCAAATGGCGCATTGGTAGTTACTACTAAAAAAGGTAGCCGTACAAAACCACAGATCAGTGTCGGTCACACAACACAAATAGAAAGAGTTTCCTTTATGCCTGAGTTACAAACACAATTCGGTTCTGGTTCTTCTGTTGACCAGTTTGGATATGGTGTATATGACCCCATTGAGAATCAGTGTTACGGTGACGAGTTTGATGGTTCTATCCGCCAAATTGGCCGTGATGGTCCTAATGGTGAGCAATATCTTGTTCCTTATACTGCTCTCCCAAAAGAAAAATTGAAATTCTGGAATACCGGTATGACTAATCAGACTGATGTGTCTTTTTCAACAGGTGATTTCTACCTGAGTGCTCAGAATGTATTGATAGAAGGTATCCAGCCTAAAGATGTAAACCGCAGGGTTTCTCTTCATATGGCTGCTAATAAAGAGTATGGAAAATTCAAAGCATCTTATAGCCTTAACTATACAAAAGGTAATTATGATGTAAACGCCAGCCAGGATTTTGATAATGGCCGTGACTATGTGCCTTACTGGAACCTGGTTAATACACCAATGCAAATACCTGTTACCCGGTTTAAAAACTGGCAAGGTGAAAAAAATGCGGATGGCACTATAAATTGGGCTAACCCTAACTACTATTTCAACGATTATTATTATAACCCTTATTTTGCTATCGACAATTTCAGAAAAGTAGGAAGAACAGAAGATCTTTTCGGAAACATTGAGTTAAACCTGAAAGCTACAAGCTGGATGAACCTTACCTACAGGTTAGGTGCTACCATATCAAATGCAACTTCAAAAGCTACACAAGGCGCCTTTACATTTAATCAATTTGCAAAGGATCACAAATCTCAGGCTGCAAATGGAGCTAGTGATTTGCCTTCTGCTACCCAAGATGCTTCTGGTACCTCCAGCCGTATTAATTCAGAATTTTTTGCAACCGTCAAAAAAACGGTTGGAGATTTTAAACTTGATGCATTGGTGGGTCAGTCATTCAGAGAAGATAATTCCAAGAACATAAGTACCTCTAGCGACAACCTTGCATTCCCTCAATTATTTAATGTAATTGGTCGTAAAGGGGATGCTGTGGTTAATGAAGGTAATTTTAAGTCAAGACTGATGCGTTTCTTTGGAAAAGTTGGAATTAACTACAACAACTGGGCTTTCCTGGAATTAACGGGCAGCTATGATGTAAACAGCCGTCTTGCAAATTTCTACGATTTCAATTTTGCAAATATCAATTATTTCTATCCCGGTGCAAGTCTTTCAGTTTTGTTAAGCGAAGTTATTCCTGGCATAAAGAATAGTAAGGCTATCTCTTACCTGAAACTTCGTGCCGCTTATTCTAAAACAGGTAATGTAAACCTTAATCCTTACGGTCTTGAAAACACCTATAGACTTGGTGGTGGGTTCCCTTACGGATCATTAGTTGGTTATACCTCAAGCAACCTTTTACGTTTACCCACTTATCAGCCAGAGTTTGTAAAAAACAAAGAAGTTGGTTTTGAAGTTAGCTTCCTGAAAAACCGTATCAGCCTGGAAGCTACCGCTTACAGCCAGCAAAACTCAAACCAGATTGTGGATGTACAATATTCTGGTGCTACTGGATTTACACAAGCAAGATTGAATGCAGCTACATTTGATAATGACGGATTAGAGTTTGACTTAAAGTTGACTCCGCTTGTAAAAATCCGGAATGTATCTATAGATGTAAAAGCTAACTACACTTACCAGACGAATGAAGTAACTAAGATTATTGAAGGTGTTGACCAGCTTGGTATCGGAAATGGCAACTATGTAATAGTTGGACAACCTGCTTACACTTTCCAATTAAGTGACTATGCAAGAGATGATCAGGGCCGTGTAATTGTAAATGCTTCTACAGGTCTTCCAACAGTTGACCCTACCATTAAAAAATTTGGTCAAACTGCCCCTAACCATTTATTGGGATTGAGCCTCGGTGTTAGCTGGAAAGATCTTACTTTCAGCGTAGTTGCTGATTATCGTGCAGGGGCGCAAATCTATACGGGTAACTGGGCTAATGGTATGGATTTCTCCGGCATTTCAAAAAGAAGCGGACAGAACAGCCGTCAGCGTTTCATTATGCCTAACTCTTCTTACTTTGATGGAACAAAGTATGTAGAAAATACAAATATTTACATGGCTGGCGGATACAACTTCTGGTCACAAGCTGTAAATACTGAAGCTAATACCAACTACCTTGTAAGTGCTGATTTCTGGAAAATAAGAGAAGCAAGCATAAGCTGGAATCTCCCTGTAAAATGGTTTGGGTTTACTAAAAATGCAGTTAAAGGCGTAAACCTTACTCTGAGCGGAAGAAACCTGTTTATGTTTCTGCCAAAAACAAATGAGTGGACAGATCCTGAATTTTCAAACACTGTAGGTAATGCCCAGGGTGTTACAGGATTTGAAACACTGCCACCAACAAGAATTTTTGGAGCAAGCATAAACATCCAGTTATAACTCTATAAATCTTTTAAGATATGAAACTGAAAAAATTAATATATAGTATTCCCCTCGCAGTAATATTGATTGCTGCAGGAACGGGATGCCGGAAAAGTCAATTTAACATTAACAGAAACTTAAATGATCCAACAGACAGTACTGTAACCTACGATGTAGTGTTGCCGGCAGCCTTACATACCAGCGGTGCTATAATGGCCAGTTCCGGTAGTTGGGGTCCAATACAAAACTGGATGGGCTTCTGGGCAAGGTCTGGTACGTATGCGCCAAACGTTATTGAAGAAACCTACCAAATTACTACCACTTTTGGAAACGCTGTCTGGAATAACTGCTACGATAACAATTATGATTACAATATTGTACAGCAAAAAGCTAATGTGGCCGGGGCTACTTTTTATGAGGGCATAGCCCGTATCATGAAAGCGCATAACTTCCAGATATTAGTGGATGTATATGGCAATGTACCTTATTCTCAGGCACTAAAAGGAAGTGGTAACCCAACACCTGCTTACGATAACGGATTGGCTATTTACCAGGCTCTTTTCCGTGAAATTGATGCTGGTATTGCTTTAATAAAAAATGCGGTGGTTTCTGCTGATAATGCTAATAAAGATATCTGGAAAAACGATATTTTGTTTGGCGACCCTGTTAATGGTGTTGTTGGTAGTGTGCCTGCAATGAAAGTGAAATGGGCAAAATTTGGAAATAGCTTAAAGCTCAGGATGCTTATACATGCTTATGCCGTAGCTGCTATTAACAAAACAACTGAAATTGCCATCATCAATACAGAAGGAAGCGGCTACCTGGAAGAAGATGCGTTAGTACAACCGGGCTATAAGTCTGATAAGCCTATGCCATTCCACGCCAATTACAAGACAGACGCATCAGGTGGAACACCTGCGAATCAGGTTTACTACGCTGCTAACAAATGGGGAATAGATTATTATAAAGGAGATGGGGATCCCCGGGTCACTAATATTGCTTATGCCGCTGCTACACCACGGTTATATGATGCTGGTGCTAATGGCCTGGTTGGGGTACCTTATGGTGCACCTCCGATTACAGCAAATGTAAGGGCTAATGTGGCTGGCATAGGTGTAGGTCTGTATAAAACAAGCAGTTCGCCACAGATGTTGTTTTCTGCTGCAGAAACGTATTTTCTGAGATCAGAAGCAAGGGAAAGAGGGTATATTACAACCGGACCTACAGCACAACAATTAATGGAAAGCGGTATTTTGTCCAGTTTTACGTATTTAGGTGTTCCTTCCCCGGCAGCAGCACTAAGTGCTTATCTGGCCTACAATGCAACATATGCTGATGTTGATTATACAGCAGGTCCTTTGGCGGCAGGTTATCCTTCAGGCGGTATTGCCACTATCATTTCGCAAAAATGGTTTGCTTTAAATGGCATCAATACACTGGAAGTGTGGACGGACTATAGAAGGGTTCCTTTTTCTTCTGTATCAACTTTGCCAGGGGCATCTACTACCAATTTTACCTATGGCACAGCGGGTGGATATGCTGCGGGCCCTGTGCTTTCAGTTTCTCCACAACTACCTCCGGGTACAAAAATTCCGGTAAGGTATTTGTATCCGCAAACAGAGTATAACTATAACCCGGCGAATGCACCACAGGGTATTTTGCCAACGAGTCGTGTATTCTGGGATATTAATTAACTTACTTTATCTTTAAAATCAGAAATATGAAAAAAATATTTTTATCATTTTCCCTCTTCACGACTGTTACTTTATTGCTCACCAGTTGTTTAAAAGACAAGGGCTTTGAGAATGGCACTTACGGTATCAATGATCCCGATTCACAGCCTCCGGGTGTTGGATTTCCAAGAGCCGCAGCGGCCAAATACACGGTTGGAATTAATTTGAGTTCTACACCACAGATTGTTAAGGGTGTAATATTTGTGAATCTTGAATCAGGCGTACCGGCTACTTCAGATGTTGTTGTTACTTTAGTATTGAAAGATGCTTTAAGAACTGCTTACAACACAGCAAATGGAACTAACATTTTAGCTTTGAATCCTTCACTTTTTAATGTAGGGCTTACTGTAACTATTCCTGCAGGTCAAAGGAATGGCCAAATTCCAATCACCTTTCCTAATACCAGCAGCCTTAATCCAAATAACTCTTATGGATTTGGCATAAGCATAGCTTCAGTTACAGGAGGATATAGAATAGCATCTAACCTGGATGATTTGTTTATCGAAGTTACTCTAAAGAATAAATATGATGGTGTATATCAGCTAAAAGGATATCATAACCGGACACCTTATACATTTCCTTTCACCACTGATGTGGAAATGTGGACAACAGGACCTTCTTCTGTAGCAATGTTCTGGCCTGATGGTGGAGATTTCGGTCAGCCCATCGGTATCGGACCAGGTGCTGTAAACTGGTATGGTCCGGCAGTGTCACCTAACTTCCAGTTTGATCCGGCTACAGACCTCTGTACAGGTGTAACGGGTATGCCTGCAAATGTAGTTTCGCTGGGTATGGTTACAGCAGACAATGTTACTGATGCCAACCCTAATGGCCCAATTGTAAACAGGTATGAGCCAGGGCCTAAAAAAATGTATTTAGTATTTCAGTACAATGGTAATGATTTGCGCAGGTTCTATGATACTTTAACATATTTAAGACCTAGATAATTATTATTCTTATTTTTCTAAAGGGACTGTTTCTTAACAGTCCCTTTTTATTTTCGAACTGATAGCAAACAGGTTTTCAGTATTTTTGAATTCTCTAAATTTACAATAATGAATGTGCGGGGCAGTGTTGTAGTAATGGTTTGTATATTGCTATCAGCAAATGGTTCTTTTGGGCAGGGGGTTAATTCAGACTTGGCTATGAACCATAATAGGTTAATAAGAGAAAAAACCGGTGACGGGGTATATAAAATGATTGGCCCATACAAGGTAGTAGGAACTTCTTACTTGTTTGGAGAAAAAAACAAAGGCCATCTTTTTTCTGCTGCCGCTAAAGCCTATAATATTTTTCTTAGCTACAACACTTATAACCAGGAGCTAGAATTTTATTCTGCTTCCAATCCTGATAAGCCCCTGGTGAAAGAACCCGGTGAAGTAGATTCTTTCATTATTCTACCCAGCACCGATTTAGGCATTATCAATCCGCTGAAATTTGTTTATAGTACTGTAATCGGCAGCACTGAAAAAGTATATTACCAGGAAGTGTATGCCGGAAAACGATTTGGTATTTATAAAAAATATAAATCTGATCTGGGATATGTTTCCAGTAATTATATACAATCAGAACTGCGGCAATTTGATCTTGCGTTTGAATATTATTACACCGATACAGAAAAGAAGACCCTAAAAAAAATAAAGGCAAATGCCAGTAATGTGATAAAAGAATTTAAAGCAATTAAAGACGTTTCTTCTGTAGCTACTAATGATGGCTTTAGTTTAATTCCTGATGATGCTTTTATTAAAGTCTTTGAATACCTGAATAATTAACTTTTAATACCTGTTTATGTCCGACGAACAAAACATCCCTAATCAACTGAATATTGAAATTTCTGAAGAAGTAGCCGAAGGCTCTTATGCGAACCTCGCTATCATCACACATTCTCATGCTGAGTTTGTAATCGACTTTGTGAATGTAATGCCCGGTACACCGAAAAGCAAAGTGAAATCAAGGATCATCCTGACACCACAACATGCCAAACGATTGATGAAAGCATTGACAGAAAATATCGTTAAGTACGAATCTGCAAATGGTGCTATCAAGGATTTGGAAGAAATACAATTGCCGATGAATTTTGGAGGGCCTACGGCGCAGGCATAGATTACAGATAATAGATGTTAGATGATAGTGAATAGATACTCAGCATTATAAAATTATTATCTATCATCTATTCATTATCATCTAAAGTATTCCCTCATCTGCAAAACTGTAATACCCGTCTTCACTAACAATGAGGTGATCCATTACTGCAATGTCAAGAAAACGGGCAGCTTCTTTTATTTTAGTAGTTAGTTGCTCATCGGCCCGGCTGGGTTTCAAACTGCCGGAAGGATGGTTATGGCAAAGTATTAAATTTACAGCATCATGTTCCAATGCTTTTCGTAGAATAACTCTTGGGTCGGCGATGGTGCCGGTAATACCACCTTCGCTTACTATTTCAAAATGATTGACTTTATTGGCCCTGTTCAGAAACAGTACTGCAAATACTTCATGGCGGTAATCTTTTAGTTTGGTTTGAAGATAACGGGCAATATCACCGCTGCTTTTAATAATAGATTTATCTAATGGCGCCGCTGACTCCCGCCTTCTCCCCAACTCTAATGCAGCGGCAATAGTAATGGCTTTGGCTTCGCCGATACCCTTTATTTTCATTAGTTCTTTTATAGACAGCTTACCCAGTTCCCCAAGGTTGTCTTTGCCCAATTTCAATACTTCTTTGGCCAAATCAACGGCAGTTTTTTCTTTACTGCCATTATGAATCAGGATGGCCAGCAACTCTGAATTGCTGAGGCTTTCTGAACCATTTAATAGTAATTTTTCTCTTGGCCGGTCGTCTTTTGCCCATTGCTTAATTGAGTATTTGTGCTCTTGCATACAACAAGTATAGCTAATATTTTTATTCTGTCAATACCACTAAGTGGTATAAACAGCCAGCCGCCAGAAACCAACTTTGAAAAAACCAAAAACCCGGTAAGTATGAAAACTAAAACCTTTACCCCTATGGGCTCCCTGCACCCCATTCTTTTTTTTGCAGGCTTATATGCGGTCGCTCTGTTGTTCTCTATTTTTATCTGTTCTTCACTTTTCTACAGTTGTAATGCCCGATCTGCCAGCCCCGGCAATGAGAAAACTACATCTGTAATAAAACCTGAGGTACAGACAGCGGTGGTGGCTTTTCGATAGAAGAAACCTTCTTTCTTAAAATTGTGACAGTGATTTATAGCTGATTCAGGTTTTTTTTTGCAAATGAGATTTGCGAACTGTTACTTGTACCACTAAGCTATTTTGTCCCTTCATTTTTTTGTAAATGCGGGAGGCGAAGTAGTATCTTCGCCGCTCCAAAGGAGTCCTTTGGACACATTTTTAAGCCATGCAAACTGCTAAAATATTTTCCGGAACCGGCTCACAGCAATTGGCCGAGGCAATCTGTTTAAGGTATGGTACCAAACTAGGAAAGGTCAATATCCAGCGATTCAGCGATGGTGAGATAAGCCCCATTTTTTTGGAAAGTGTGAGAGGCGATTATGTCTTCCTGGTGCAAAGCACCTTTTCGCCTGCTGAAAACCTGATGGAATTGTTGCTGATGATTGATGCAGCCAGAAGAGCATCTGCTTACAAGGTTATTGCTGTTCTCCCTTATTATGGTTATGCCCGCCAAGACAGGAAAGACCGTCCAAGGGTAGCTATTGGAAGTAAGCTGGTAGCCAATATGTTAGTAGCTGCCGGAGCAGACAGGGTGATTACGATGGACCTTCATGCCCCCCAGATTCAGGGCTATTTTGATATACCTGTTGACCATCTCGACAGCCATGCAGTTTTTATCCCTTACATAGAGAATCTGCGGCTTGAAAACCTTACCTTTGCCGCCCCCGATGTAGGAGCAACAAACCGCATCAGGGAAATTGCCAGTTATTTCAATGCTGAAATGGTAATCTGTGATAAGCACCGGAAACGGGCCAATGAGATTGCCAGCATGGTGGTGATAGGAGATGTAACGGACAGGGATGTTGTGATAATAGATGACATCTGTGACACCGGCGGAACATTGGCAAAAAGTGCAGGTCTTTTAAAAGAAAAAGGGGCAAGAAGTGTAAGGGCTTTAATAACTCACCCGGTATTGAGCGGTAAAGCATACGAGAATATTGAAAATAGTGTGCTGGAAGAGCTGATTGTGTGTGATACGATACCACTGAGGAAAGAAAGCCCAAAGATTAAAGTGCTGAGTGTGGCAGAGCTTTTTGCAGTAGCGATTCGTAATGCGTATGAGAATAAAAGCATCACAAGTCTGTTTATTCATTCGCAGAGAAGAGATAAATAAGGCCCCTGTCTCCTAAAGGGAGACTTAGGTCAATGAGTCATTATTGACTTCAGAAGTTCTTTAAAGAAAAATGTTGCTCATAATTTGAAAAGCTCTTAACCTTAAAGCAATACCCCGGAGGGGTAAAATGTTGGTAGCTTCGGGTGAAACCCGGAGATAAAATGTAAGAAGGTATTCGAACCCCGTAGGGGTTCAACATTGATAAATAGTAGACAGAAAGATGAAGAGTGCCCTTCGTTCCTCAGGGTAAACTGTGCAAGGGACGATGATCAGGGATTTGAAGCTGGTTAAATAAAAATCAGCACTAATTAAGTAAACAATTAAACAATAATAAAATGAAATCAATTACAATCGAAGGTAGTCTGAGGACCGGATTCGGGAAAACAGCCACCCGGCAACTCCGCTCTCAGGAACTGGTGCCCGGTGTAATTTATGGCGGCCCCCAGGAAATCAGCTTTTCAGCTCCTGTAGCGGCTTTCAAAAAATTTGTGTACACACCGAGTTTCCAGGTAGCAGAAGTAGTATTGGATGGTAAAACTTACAGAACCATCCTGAAAGATTTACAGTTTGACAAAATAGATGATAAGCTCATCCATATTGACCTGCTGGAACTGGTAGAAGACAAAAAAGTGATTGCTGAAATTCCTTTGAAGTTTGTAGGAGTTTCTACAGGAGTAAAAGATGGTGGTAAGCTGGTCGTTAAGATCAAATCACTAAAAGTAAAAACATTACCAAAATACCTGAAAGAGCAAATCGAGGTTAGCATTGATGGCCTGGAACTGAATGGTAATATCCGGGTAGAAGATGTGAAAATTGAGCATTATGAAATCCTGAACTCTCCCCGTATTCCAATTGCTTCTGTAGTATTGACAAGACAATTGAAACAGGAAGAAGCTGCTGCTCCTGTTGCTGGTGCTGCTGCTGCGAAACCAGCTGCCGGTGCTGCTGCACCCGCTGCTGCTGCTGCTGCACCTGCCGCTGCTGCCAAAGGAAAGAAATAAGCTTTTCTCTAAGAATATTCAAACCCGTCAAGCCTCAGGCTAGACGGGTTTTTTAATTAGTAAACACGATATTTGGCCTGATTAAATACTTGTATGAAATTTCTGATTGTTGGTTTGGGAAATGTTGGAGATGAGTATGCTCACACAAGGCATAATATAGGCTTTGATGTGGTGAATGCATTTGTACAAAAACATACAGGTAGTTTTCGGGTGGATAGGCTGGCTTATGTGGCCAATGTAAAATGGAAAGGAAAAACTTTTGTTTGTATTTGCCCCACTACTTTTATGAACCTCAGCGGCAAAGCTGTAAAGTACTGGATGGATAAAGAAAAAATTGCATTGGAAAATATATTGATTATCCTTGATGACCTTGCATTACCATTAAGCAAACTACGCATGAGGCAAGCTGGCAGCGATGCAGGTCACAATGGTTTGAAAAGCCTGCATGAGGTGCTGGGTACGATCAATTATGCCAGGCTTCGTTTTGGTATCGGGAATGATTATCCGAAAGGGCATCAGGCAGACTTTGTATTGGGCAAATGGAACAAGGAAGAAGAACCCCTGGTAAAACTAAAGATTAATAAATCAGCAGAAGCCATTGAAACCTTTGCTGTACAGGGCATTACAACCGCCATGAATCTGGTAAATAATCAGGAATATTCGTTATGAGAAATGGGATTGATTACTTACTTTAGCAGTCCGACCAATCCCGATAGTACTGAGCAACGAAGTATCGGGATTTTTAAAATCCAATTGACATATTGATGGCCAGAATAGAATATATGGGATGAACAGTCCTTTCATGTATCCGATGTATTTATTAAAAACATTTCCAGTTTATGAAAATTTTCTGTGTTGGCCGTAATTATGCAGCACATGCTGAAGAGTTAGGTAATGAAGTTCCCGACGAACCGGTAATCTTTATGAAACCTAAAAGTGCCATGCTGCAACCGCATACGCCATTTTATTACCCTGAGTTTACCAATGAATTGCATTATGAATGTGAGCTGGTACTGCGTATCAGTAAGAATGGTAAATACATCCAAGACAAATTTGCCGGCAAATATTATGATGCAATGACTGCAGGCATAGACTTTACGGCGAGGGATATTCAAAATGAATTAAAAGCAAAAGGCTTGCCCTGGGAAAAAGCAAAAGCATGGGATAACTCTGCGGTGATTGGTAAATGGGTTCCGCTTACCAACATTAAGAATAAGAAAGACATTAATTTTTGTTTGTATAAAAACAAAGAATTGGTGCAGCAGGGAAATTCTTCCAATATGATTCACAGCTTTGATAAGATTGTCGCTTATATTTCTAATTTTTTTTCTGTGAATATCGGGGATGTTATTTTTACCGGCACACCAGCAGGTGTGGGTGAAGCGGTGGTAGGAGATGAACTGGAAGCCTTTATTGAAGACGACAGCATGTTTACACTGGAAGTAAAATAACTTTACCTGGCAACAAGCATATTATTCTCAACAAGCAATACCAACTGCATAAGTGAAAGCCATTTTGTTTAATCAAAATGGCTTTCTTCTTTGTAAATAGTACGAAGTGCCATGAATCATTGACCTAAGTTCTTTGCCAGATGGCGGAGACAGGGGCTTTCCCTTAAATTTGCTTCTTACTTTGTTTGCATGATTGATACTAATATATTACTCCGGGCCTATCGCTTAATGAGCCAGGTAAAAAGAATGGCCGAAACCTATGAAGCGAACCGTTCAGTTTGTAAGTATGTTCATTCTACCTCAAGAGGTCATGAAGCCATTCAAATAGCCACCGCTTTTCAATTGCAGCCGCAGGATTTTGTAAGTCCTTATTACCGGGATGAAAGTATGTTGCAGGCAATGGGGTTTACACCTTACCAGCAAATGCTACAGCTACTGGCAAAAGGCAGCGATATTTTTACGGGTGGCCGTGAATATTATTCCCATCCCAATTATAAAGGTTCTGCTATGCCAACCATCATTCACCAGAGCAGTGCAACAGGTATGCAGGCCATACCAACAACAGGGATTGCACAGGGAATACGATATTGGGAAAGAACAAACCCGGATAAATTAAAGAAAGGTGAGAATGGAGAATCGCCTATTGTTATTTGCTCCATGGGTGATGCAAGTGTAACAGAAGGCGAAGTGAGTGAGGCTATGCAGTTTGCCGTATTAAAACAACTACCAATTATATATTTAGTGCAGGATAACAACTGGGGTATTAGTGTATCAGCAGGCGAGGCAAGATCAATGAATGCCTACGAATATGTAGCGGGATTTAAAGGGATGAACCGGGTACAGGTAGATGGAAGTGATTTTGAAGCATCGTATAAAGTAATGAAAGAGGTGTGTGATTTTGTACGGCAAGAAGGAAGACCTTGTCTCGTACATGCAGAAACGCCATTGCTTGGCCACCATACCAGTGGTGTACGAAGCGATTTTTATCGTACCCAGGTGGACTGGGACAAACATGAAAAGAATGACCCTGTTCCGCAATTAAGAAAAAGATTACTTGAACGGGGTGTGCCCGAAGCGGAGTTATTACAAATAGAAAAAGAAGCAGCAGAAAAAATAGCTATTGATTTTGCAAATGCTATTGCCGCAGCAGAACCTGACCCTGCAACAGTGGAGCAACATGTTTTTGTTTCTACACCTATAACAGAGGAAAAGGGAGAACGAAGCCCTGCAAATGCCGAGAAGGTTTTGATGGTGGACGCAGCGTTATATGCCATCAGGGAGTTGATGGAGGATAACCCGGAAATGATTTTGTATGGACAGGATGTAGGCAAACGTTTGGGTGGTGTGTTTCGGGAAGCCGCTACCTTAGCTGAACAGTTTGGAGAACACCGGGTGTTTAATACAGCAATACAGGAAGCATACATTGTTGGCTCTACTGTTGGGCTCAATGCAGTTGGAATAAAACCTGTTGTGGAAGTACAATTTGCGGATTACCTGTATCCGGGTTTCAATCAATTGGTGACGGAAATATCCAAGAGCTGTTACCTGACTTGCGGAAGATTTCCTGTTTCGATGGTACTGCGGGTACCAATTGGTGCTTATGGCGGTGGTGGCCCTTATCATAGCGGCAGTGTAGAAACAACAGTATTGTCCATTAAAGGCATTAAGGTAGTGTACCCATCCAATGCAGCTGATATGAAAGGACTGATCAAAGCTGCATACTATGATGGCAACCCGGTGGTGATATTGGAGCACAAAGGGCTTTACTGGAGCAAAGTACCGGGTACAGATGAAGCAAAAACTATTGAACCGGCAAGAGATTATATTCTTCCTTTGGGCAAGGCAAATATTATTGTAACGGCTTCTGCCAATGCTATTGATAATGGTGAAAGCTGCGTGGTCATTACTTATGGTATGGGTGTGTATTGGGCAAAGGCGGCGGCAAAGAGTTTTAATCAGCAGGTTGAAATAATTGATTTAAGAACATTGTATCCATTAGATGAAGAACTGCTTTTTGAAAGAGTAAAATTGCATGGCAAATGTTTAATACTTACCGAAGAGCAACAAAACAATTCTTTTGCAGAGGCATTAGCCGGAAGAATTTCAAAAAATTGTTTTAAATTCCTGGATGCTCCTGTTGAGGTGTTGGGAGCATTAAACCTGCCGGCAGTACCTATGAACATGGGGTTGGAAAAAGCTATGCTACCTGGCACTGAGAAGACGGTTGTCATTTTAAAGCAACTGCTCGGTTCCTGATCTATGGCAGTGCTGCCTTTTTGGTTATACTAAAAGATTAATCAATTTGTTTTCTCATTGCTGCCTGAGAAAATTCAGACCCGCAGTGAGCCACGGAAACCTCTGGCGGCATAGTAAGATTCTGCACCGTTGTGATAAAGGAAGACCGTGTTGTAGCGGCGATCACAAAAGAGAGCACCGCCCAGTTGCCTGATAGCAGGTGGCGTTACTATCCAGCTCGATGTTTTTAAATCGAATGCTCCCAATTTCTGTAGCTGTTGATATTCTTCTTCTGTCAAAAGTTCAATACCCATATCAGCAGCCATATCCCTGGCGTTATTTTTTGGTTTATGTTCTTTCCTTGATTCCAGTGCTTTACGGTCGTAACAAACACTTCTGCGGCCAGCAGGAGTTTCTGCTGAACAATCATAAAAAATGTATTCACCAGTCTTTTTATCATAATCAACAACATCCGGTTCACCGCCAGTTATTTCCATTTCATCGAGTGACCATAGTTTTTCTGTATTGGCTTCCAACTTTGCTTGTATAGCAGACCATTCAAGACCTTTATGGCGGTTCTTGTTTTTTTCAAATCGGGCCTTCAATGTGCTGAGTAGCTCTTCGGTTTGTGCCGGTAACAACTTCTTTTTAGGGCTATTAATTTTATTCATATTAATCATTTAATCCTTTTCCATTCAGAATTTTCGGTATACATTTTTCAACCCGTGACTCCCGGGTTTTGGGTTGTTTGGGTGCAGAAAAATGCAGCAGGTATCCTCTTTGCCGTCCCGGTGTTAATGCATCAAAAGCTTTTTTCAAGGCCGGGTGGTTATTTAATTTCTTTTGAAATTCTTCAGGCATATTAAATGCTACAGTCTTTTTCAAATGTACTTTCAATCCGGCTTTTTCCACTTCTATCGCTTCATAAATACAGGATTTCAGAGTGGCTTGCATCTTTACTATTTCCCGAACATTAGTAAACCGGATCTGCCGTGCCGCCTGCACATGCTGAGTTTGTTGAATCAGCATACCATTGGTATCACTTAACAGGGCACCCTTGAAAAACAAAAGTGCACAGTATTCTTTAAACACATGTATTAAAACAATATTACTTTCGTGGCTGCCCGCCGTGGCTGGAAATGTATAACATGGAACACCCCACTTCAATTCTTCGGTCAGGCCGCAAGCAAGAACGATTTTTCTTAATTGCTGCAATGCTGCCTGCCACTTGTTTTCTTTATTAAAATAAAAATCAACGGTAGGATTCATTTTATTCATTTATTGATACACTTAGCCTTGGTTCGTGTCATCAGGTAACTATATACCTGTTAGACCACGGGGAGTAAAAAAATTAATCCATCCTTCCCCAATCGTTTTGGCCCCTATCTGTATAAGATGGTCCTCGACTATTGCTTCTTTTTTTGGGATTATTTCGTTCCAACCATGCGTTTTGCAGTACAGGAATTGCATACCATATAACAATTCCTCCGGTAGCAATATCAGAGGGCAGCACAATATGTCTTGCCTTAAATATTTCTTGAACTATTAGAGGGGCTGCTATCCACCCTAATACGTAGAGCCCAAAAATTATTTTTTCAAATATCGTCATTGTTTCTTTTTATTTGATTTCTTAGGCTTTGGATTTCCCTTTACTGATACAGCCATAATATTGTGAAAGATGGTTGAGGCTTCTTTTGCTGATTTTTTCTTTGCTTTTGCCATAGTACAAATTTACTAACTTTACATAAAGGGAAATCCCTGTAATAAAGCCCCTAATGAGAGGGCAAATCCTTACAGGGTTCACGGCAGATATAGTGTTGCCGTTCTTTCCTTCTGGTATTTTAGGGGCTGCAAAGCCCCTTTATTCTATTCCAGCAATATCATCCGGGGGAAATAGATATAACTGTGGGTTATTTTGTAATGGATACACTCTGTTGAGTTGGCTATAAAACTTCCGCCATTCCGTGTTGGCTGTTGCCAATGCCATTACTCCAATCAAATGCTCGGATAAGGCAGGTATCCCAATTTCTTCCGTTAGCCAAGAATGTAATTTTGAATCCCTTTTTCCCGTTTCTTCATTAACCGGGTTTACCTTTTTTAGTTCAGTCAAAATATTTGGAGCAAGTCTTTTATATATCACATCGTTTATTACATGTCCCATGGATGGATAATACTTCGTTTTGTTTTTTTCATACTGCCATCCTTTCAGGTCACACATTAGTTCAAAAAAACGAATTGGAAACCTTTTTACCCACGCTGCATATTCCTTTCTGATAAATTTTTCAACATACTTCTGATAAACATCTCTTTCTTTTATTTTCTCATAGCCTGTTATCTCATAAATTGTAGCTATTATTCCTACATCGGAAAAAGCCGCAACGATAAGTTCGCATTCATCGGCTATTTGCTGTAAGTATTCATTATTTTCAAATTCTTTTTCCCTCCGTGCTTTTAATATTGCACGACAAATTTTTGTAAGAGTCGTTGCTTCATATCCTTTAGCCACAACACCGCCTCGCCCCGGCCTAATAAATCGTATTGGGCTTTCTAATACCATGGCTAACTCATTGTCAATGTACTTTTTAACTGATTTATTTCTTAATAAATTGGTTAATTTAGTACCATGGCCTTGACCAAGATTCATAGCCTCTTGCATACCTCTCCCGGACAAAACAGCCATACCGTCCTCAAGTACATAGCATTGTATTCCCCTTTCCCCCAAGGTCAATAGTTTATCAGGTGAGCCAAGAATTGCTCTCATTACACCTTTATTCTTTTTTTCAATCTCTTTTTTAGGCATACGTTTTTATTTTATTCGTTTATTTATCTCTAAGATTATTTCTTCAAACAAGGATTCTGATTTGATTCTTTCGGCGGCAATTTTTTTCATTATTAGCCATGCGGTGTCCTTTGTAGTTTTTATCATTTCGCCCAATTCTCTTGCTGTTGTTTTCTTTACCGGCTTCGCAAAATAGTAAATGCAATAAAACCATTTCCTCAAATCACATCGTGTTCTTGCGAATATGGTTTTAGCCGTTACGCTAAAACTGGAATTGCAGCCATTACAATGGTATCTGTCGAGAAGTGGGGTAAAGTTTGATACCTTACAATGGGGACATATAGGGAGGTTATCCCACCTTATCTTTTCCAGAACCAGAATAGCATCTTCTTCTTTTGGGAAAGCCTTATATAATTGCTTCAATGTCATTGTCATAGATAATGATAGCAAAAGTAAAAGAAAGATTTGGTCACTCCAAATATATTTTCTACCTTTATCTATGACAATTAAATAATTATGAAAACATTCAAAAATATATTAGACTTTCAAAAGGAGTTTAGCAACGAAGAAAAATGCAGGGAATATCTTGAACAACAACGTTGGAACGGTACACCTGCTTGTCCTTTCTGTGGTTCTATAAACGTACATCGTTTTCCCAATGGCAAAGTATTCAAGTGCCGGGAAAAGGAGTGCCGGAGCAAGTTCAGCGTTACGGTTGGGACTATCTATGAAAACACTAAAATTCCTTTAACCAAATGGTTTTTGGCTACCTATATTTTATCAGTACACAGTAAAGGGATAAGCAGCTTACAATTGGCAAGCTGGTTAGGTGTTACTCAAAAAACGGCTTGGCATTTAAACCATCGTATTAGAGAAATGCTCACAGATAATGCTCCTGAATTATTAGAAGGAATTGTCGAAGTGGATGAAACTTATGTTGGCGGCAGTTTAAAAAATATCCATGCGAAGAAAAAAGAAGCATTAAAAGGATTAGATAACAAGACTATGGTATTTGGTGCTGTACAACGTCAGGGTAAAGTACGGGTAAGAGTTATCCCTCAAACTAATTTGGAGAACGTCAGCAAGGCAATAGAAGATTTTGTTGCACTTGATAGCACTATGGTAACAGACGAACATCATGCTTATAATAAGGTAGGTCAAAAATATAAACACAGGAAAGTTAACCACCGTAATAAGGAATATGTTCGTAGGGAAGATATTTCAGTACACACCAATAATATTGAAGGCTATTGGAATATTTTGAAAAAACAAATTGACGGTATCCACCACTCAGTTAGCCCAAAACATTTGCAACGCTATTGTAACGAATCAGCCTTTAGGTATAACAACAGAAAGGTATTTCAAGATGAACGTTTTGCAACTGCATTGGCTAACTGTAAAGGCTCTTTAAAGTATAAAGCATTAATAGGGAAATAATGAAAGACGGAATCTACTTAATTGAAATGGGTAAAAGAATTAGAGCCATAAGAAGGGCTAAGGGCATTTCTATGCGTAAACTTATTACCCTTTGTCCTTTACATAAAAGCTCCCTCTCTGAACTTGAGAACGGGAAAAGGGATTGTCACATCCTTACCTTGAAGTTGCTGGCAGATGTCTTAAATGTTGATGTAAAAGACTTTTTATAACAAGTCTGACAGCCTACTTGGCTCCCGATTGTCTTTTAATATTTCCTACCTTTAAATGAATGAAATACAAATTCAAAAAAAAGTGGCTTATTGTACTGGGAATAGCTTTAGTTTTCATTATAGGCAATCCATCTATCCGTAAATTCAAGTCATATATTTACGAACCAAAATCAAGTGATATTAGACGGGAGTACAATTTCTTACTCTTTTCTATTTATACCGAAAACAAGAATTATGATAAAACCTATTACTTAGGAATACTTTTTAATTTTTTCAACTTGGGGACAAAAGATACTTATTAAGTTCCCGTGGTCTAACAGGTATATAGTTACCTGTCATCACGAACCAATTTAAGCCTCGGTTCGTGTCATCACGAACCGCCAAGATTTTTTAAAATTCCTCCCGCAAGTCTTTTATAAATTCATACGCCTTTATTCAAATTTCATAATACTTTGCTGATGAGTAAATGTAATCGCAGGGGTCTTTTACTAATTGCCAGTGCACGGCACAGGGGTTTCTGTGTATATAATCCAATTTTTGATAAGCTACCTGCCGGGTGTACAGATGAACAGCTAACGAATCCCGTTGCCAAAATTCATAGCTTTTATTTGCAGCATTTACTTTGTAAGCGGTTAATAAACTTTCTCCTTTTTGTTGCAGCATTTTTTTGAATTCATGGGCAGTATATTTTAAAAAAGAACCTTGTGCCGTTTCTTTTCCATTCATTTCTTTAATACGCCAGATCAAATGAATATGATTTGGCATGACAACAAAAGCAAAAACATCCGCTTTCCCTTTGGCACTTAAATATTCAAGGGAGCTGATAATTATTTTTTTGTATTCGTCTTCTGCTAACAGTTTTTGCCATTTATTAATGGTGGCAGTCCAAAAAAAATATTTCACCGATTTCAATGTAACTTTTTCGTCTTATCCCGAATTTATTATCCA
>JBKJIX010000125.1:0-19709 GCA_046598205.1 Chitinophagaceae bacterium | reverse complement strand
ATTTACCAGCACCAGCACCTGGTCAGTTCCCAATCCCCGTAACTGGGCAGGATCCACATGGTCTGTACCATCAGAAATAGTTTGACGGGCCGATTGAAAAGAAGGAGCAATGAAATTTAAAATCTGGCTTAACTCCACCTGGCCAATATCATTCACTACTTGTGCTATTTGAATTATATCCACCGGTACTGGTGTTTGTGTTCTCGTTCTCACAGTGGAAGAACGGGAGCCTACCGTCACCATGGATAACTCACCAACTGTTGCTAGTTGAAAATCGTTTACTATAGCTTCATCTGATGATACCGAAACTGCTTTTCGCTGACTTTCTGTGCCGACATAACTAATAACTAATATATGTTTTCCCTGCGCAACCTGGAGTGTGTAATTGCCAGCGGCATCGGTAGTGGTGCCTTTCTTTGTGCCTTCCAGTAAAACAGATGCGCCGGCTACGGGTTGTCCACTAGCATCTTTTACAGTTCCTTTCAGTGTGGCTGTTTGCGCCGATGCAAAAAACGAAGAAAAAAGAAATAACACAAAAAGCAATAGAAACCGGGGAGGAGAAAAACGTTTAATAAACATAAGTTTTTGTTTTGATTGATAAAATTAAATGAACCAGTAAGGGCAGGAAAAGGTTAGCAGCACTTTAAATATAGCTTTTTTGGGGGTTCCCTGCAAATGATTTTATCAATTTACTTACCTTTCTGCCCTATAATAAATACTAACTGATGAAAAGATTAATCAGACTATCACTCCTGTCCGTCATCATATTTTCATGCAATCCTGCTTTAAAAAATACTGCCCCGGGAATTGCTATTAATCCGTATAAATACAACATTCAGAAAAAAGTAATCGCCGAAAACGGTGCTGTTGTTTCTGCACATCCGCTTGCAAGCAAAATAGGTGTAGCGATTTTAAAAATGGGTGGCAATGCGATTGATGCAGCTATCGCTACACAATTAGCACTGGCAGTAGTTTATCCCAATGCCGGCAACTTGGGTGGCGGTGGTTTTTTTGTAGCCAGATTGAGTAACGGCGAACTTGTTTCCATTGATTACCGGGAAAAAGCCCCGGGCAATGCGCATCGTGATATGTATATAGATCCGGATGGCAAAGCCAGAACAGATAAAAGCCAGGATGGACACCTGGCCAGCGGAGTACCGGGAGCTGTTTCCGGCCTATTTGCTTCACACAAATATGCAAAGCTTCCTTTTGCAAAACTTATTCAACCTGCTATTGATTTGGCAGCTAAAGGTTTTACTATAAGTGAACGGGAAGCAAAATCATTAAACGGATTGCAGGATGATTTAAGGAAATTCAACTCTGTAATGCCGGTATTTGTAAACAATACAGGATGGAAAGCAGGTGACACACTTATACAAACCGATTTGGCTAACACATTAAAAAGAATAAGGGACAAAGGCGCAGCCGGTTTTTATGAAGGCCAAACAGCAAAGCTTATCGTAGAAGAAATGAAAAGAGGTGGTGGCATCATCAGCTATGATGATTTAAAAAATTATAAAGCACAACCAAGAACGCCGCATCAGTTTAATTACAAAGGATACAAAATAGTTGGTATGCCGATGCCGAGCAGCGGCGGCCTGTTGCTGCACCAGATGATGAAGATGATTGAGAACCGGAATATTGCTGCCATGGGTTTTCATTCGGTGCAGGCTGTGCAGCTAATGACAGAAGTAGAACGAAGAGCTTATGCTGACCGTGCAGAATATATGGGCGATGCTGATTTTTACAAAGTGCCGGTGGCAAAGCTTGGCAGCGATGCATATTTAAAAGAACGTATGCAAACTTATAATCCGGGAAAAGCAACACCAAGTACCGATATAAAACCGGGAGTAGCAACAGGAAAAGAAAGTGAAGAAACAACTCATTTTAGTGTAATAGATAAAGAAGGTAATGCTGTTTCAATAACCACTACTCTTAATGGTTCCTATGGAAGCAGGACAGTGGTAGGTGGTGCTGGTTTTTTTATGAATAATGAAATGGATGACTTTAGTATAAAACCTGGTGTGCCGAATATGTTTGGAGCAGTGGGTGGCGAAGCCAATGCCATTGCAGCGGGAAAAAGAATGCTGAGCTCTATGGCACCGACCATTGTATTAAAAGATAATAAACCATATATCGTTATTGGCACACCCGGTGGCACTACTATACCCACCCAGGTTTTTCAAACATTGGTGAATATGCTTGAATTTAATATGAGTACTGAAGATGCCGTGTACAAACCCCGGTTTCATCATCAATGGTTGCCGGATGAATTAAGAATAGAGAAAAATTTTCCCCAGCCCGTTTGTGATGCATTGCAAAAAATGGGATATACTATAAAAGAACGGGGTGCTTTTGGCCGGACAGAAGTAATAAAAGTATTACCAAATGGGAAATTTGAAACCGTGGCAGATAACCGTGGTGATGATGCTGCGGAAGGATGGTAAAACCAGATAATAACTATTAAATAATAGATGATAGATATGAATACAGGAAAAGAGTTTTTACAGACTGCTATTAAAAGGTTGAAATATTACAAAGACCTTGGTGATAAAACTTTTGCGCAGTTAAACGACTGGGATTTTCATTATCAGCCAAATGAAGAATCCAACAGTATTGCCATCATCATTCAGCACATGGCTGGCAATATGCTAAGTCGGTGGACAAATTTTCTTACAGAAGACGGAGAAAAAGAATGGCGGCAGCGGGACGATGAGTTTGCTATACATGAATACAAAAAGGAACAACTACTGGAGCTATGGGAAAAAGGCTGGGCCTGTTTCTTTGATGCCGTGGAGTCGCTGAAAAAAAAGGATTTAAACAAAACAATTTATATCCGGCAGGAACCATTGTCTGTTATTGATGCCATCAACCGGCAATTGGCACATTACCCCTACCATGTGGGGCAAATAATCCATATAGCTAAAATAATAAAAGGCAAAAACTGGAATAATCTTTCCATTCCAAAAGGTCAGTCGCAGGTGTATAATGATACGGCAGCAATAAAAGACCCGGCGAAGAAATTTTAAAAAAGAAGCTGCTTCATGAAATTAATATTCTTGTTTTCATCCTTTACATCTGGCAAATCTTTTGTTAAGAAGTAGTAAATGGGAAAATGATATATTGCCAGCTACGATTAAAATTTGCCCCCAATCCGGCCACCTGCCATTCATACTCAATTCTCCCTCCTTCTTCCTATTAATTGGTACTGAATTTGCCCTAAGGGAACGATTGCCTACTTTTGCAACTTAAATACCTGAACCTGAGGAGATTTAAAAAAATATTGAAGTGGTTTTTCCTTACCCTGCTTTTTCTCATTGTGGGGTTATATATTTTTATACAAACTCCATGGGGGCAAAACTGGATAGCCCGGCAGGTTACCAATCGGCTGAGTCGTGACCTGCAGACCAAAGTCACTATTCAGCATGTTGATTTTTCTCTTTTAAACAATATGCACCTCCATGGTGTATTGATAGAAGACCGCAAAGGAGACACTCTCTTATATGCTGGTGATGTAAAAGTGAGAATCACAGACTGGTTCATATTTAAAAAAGAAGCCGAACTAAAATATATAGGGCTTGAAAATGCAATCATTAAATTTCAACGGACAGATTCTGTCTGGCAGCATCAATTCATATTAGATTATTTTTCTTCTCCCTCCACCGGAAAGAAAAAGAAAAAGGCAGGTATCCTTTTCGACTTGAAAAAGGTGGAAATGACCAATGTTTCCTTCTTAAAAAAAGATGGCTGGTTAGGTCAGGATATGTTTATGCGGGTTGGCGGTATGAAGCTGGATGCCGATAGCCTGAGCCTTGCCGGAAATACTTACGACATCACTTCCTTAGAATTAAAAGACCCGGTTGTTGCATTGCATAGCTATTCAAAACTGAAACCAGGTTCCGATATTATTCCTGCTGTGGCAATAGTTGATCAGGCTGATGAAATCCGGAAAGCCATTTCCTGGAATAGCAGCCAAATGAGTTTTAAAATTGGTAATCTTAAAATCATTAATGGCACTTTTAAATCTGACAAAGAACTCAACAGATTACCGCTTCCCTATTTTGACGGGCAAAATATTCTCTTTACAGAAATAAATGGTGAACTCAGTAATGCCAGTTTCATAGGCGATACGGTATATTCCAAACTGAAGCTTACTGCCAAGGAAAGAAGCGGATTAGAATTAAAAAAAATGGATGCTGATGTAAGGCTAACACCACAGGGCATGGCATTCAGCAATATGGAACTGGAGACCAACAAAAGCACACTCCGCAATTATTTTTCCATGTCGTACGATGATATGAGTGATATGGGTGATTTCATTCACAAAGTAAAAATGGCTGCGGTATTTGATGATTCATATATTGACAGTGATGATATAGCCTTTTTTGCTCCCGCAATGAAAACATGGAAAAAAAAAATAAGCCTGAAAGGAAAAATAAGAGGAACAGTGGATGATCTTGTAGCAAGAGAAATGGTTATACAGGCAGGCAATAGCACTATTTTGAACGGCGATATTTCGATGACGGGGTTACCCGATATCAATCAAACCTTTATTGATTTTAAAGCCAATGATTTCAGAACCACCTATAGCGATGCTGCTACATTTATACCGGCCATTCGCCGGGTTACAAACCCTGATCTTCGCAAAATTCAGTATGTAAATTTCAAAGGCAGCTTTACTGGCTTTATAAAAGACTTTGTAACCTTTGGCACTATACAAACTAACCTCGGCACCATTACCACCGACATTAACATGAAGTTGCCCATTGGTAAAGACCCCATTTATTCAGGCAGTATTGCTACTGCTAATTTTCGCCTCGGAGAATTTCTTGGCGATAAAAAAATAGGTTCCGTTTCACTTGCCGGTACAGTAAAAGGCAGGGGCTTTAACGAAAAAAGCCTGAACACAACCATTGATGGAAACATCCGTTTTGCCGACTATAATAATTATCGGTATGAAAACATTGCCGTAAAAGGTAAGCTGGATAAAAAACTGTTTGAAGGAGTTGCCTCTATCAATGATAAAAATGCTGACCTTACATTAAATGGTGTTATTGACTTTAATGGTAAAACACCCCGGTTTGATTTAGTAGCCGATGTAGTAAATGCCAACCTAAAAAACCTGAAACTGATAAAAGACAGTGTAACATTTGCAGGCAAACTCAATATCAATTTTACCGGTAACGGCATTGAGAATTTTTTAGGCAATGCAAGAATAACAGATGCTGAAATAACAAAAGATGGCCGTCGTCTTCCTTTTGATTCGCTGATTGTATCATCCCAATACATAGATGGAATAAAAACACTGACCGCTTTATCTAATGAGTTTGAAGCAAAAATAGATGGTGACTTCAACCTCGCCGGTCTTCCGGATGCCTTTACTTTTTTCCTTAACAAATATTACCCGGCGTATGTAATAGCTCCAAAAAAATACCCGGCTAACCAAAACATTAAATTCAATATTACTACTTACAATGCAGATGAATATTTGCAATTGGTTGATTCCAGTTTTACAGGTTTCAACAACAGTCATTTTGAAGGCAACCTTAATCTTGCTAAAAATGAACTAAATTTTACAGCAGAAGTACCGCAGTTTAAATTCCGGCAATACAATTTTGACCAGATAAAAATAATTGCCAAAGGAACGGCAGACAGCCTTGTATTGACAGGGGAAACAAAAAATATCTATATCAATGACAGTCTGAGTATACCCCAGGCAGTGTTCCGGGTAAAAGCAAGAAACGATTCATCACAGGTAAGCATTGTTACCGGTGCCAATCAAACAGTGGAAAAAGCCAGCCTCAATGCACTGGTGCTTACTTATGATGACGGTGTAAAAATTGACTTTGACCCGTCCAGTTTTACGATAAATGGCAAGACATGGTCTATTGACGAAAATGGTGAACTGGAGTTCAGAAGCAATAATCCTGCAAAAGGCCAGTTGGTACTTCGGGAAGGCGAACAAAAAATAATGCTGAAAACGCAACAGTCGCCTAAAGGAAACTGGAATGATCTTCAAGTAGAACTAACAAAAATCAACCTCGGTGATTTTGCCCCTTTCTTCTTGCCAAAGAACAGGCTGGAAGGATTGATTTCGGGTAACATATTGGTAGAAGACCCGACTAATAACTTAACAATTACTTCAGATGATATACAAACACAATACCTGCGGTTAGATAATGACTCATTAGGAGCACTAAAAACTTCACTGGCTTATGATAATAAAACAAAACAGCTGAAAATAAAAGGCAATACATTGAACCAGGAAAACTATCTTGGTTTTGATGCCAATATTTTCTTAGGTCAGAATGCCAGGGATAATATCATTGCACTAAAAGCAAGAAATTTCGAAATAAAAATTCTTGAACGTTTTCTTGGAACCCTGTTCACCGATATGCGGGGATACCTGACTGGTGATATTAATCTTTCCGGCGAATTTCAAAACCTGAATATTGCAGGAAAAGGACGATTAAAAGACGCAGGGTTAAAAGTGATTTTTACACAATGCTTTTATAAAATACAGGATACAGATATAGAGCTTACCCCGGAAAAAATAAACCTGGATGGTATCGTACTCACAGATACAGTTACAGGCAACCCGATTTACATTTCCGGCGGTATGGAACACCAGGCATTTAAAAACATGTTTTATAACCTAGACATTTCTACCCAAAAACCTAATACAACCGGCGACAATAATAACAAACCGGTATTGTTGCTCAACACCACTTATAAAGACAACAAACAATTTTATGGCAGGGTAAAAGGCACCGGTTCTTTAACGCTGGCAGGGCCGCAGTCTGAAATGTTTATGACGATAAACGCTATTGCTTCTGATAAAGACAGCAGCAACATGACTATTCCTGCAGCTACGGGACGTGAGTCGGGCATTGCCGATTTCCTGGTAGAAAGAAAGTATGGAAAGGAAATGGATGACAATGATTTCAATAAAAACGTTACCAATATTATTTATGATGTTGAAGTAACGGCAACGCCGATGGTAACTGTAAAAGTGGTACTGGATGAACTGACGGGTGATGAAATAAAAGGAAAAGGTTCGGGTACATTGCAACTTCGTTCAGGCACATCTGAACCTTTAACGCTACGTGGCCGGTTCGATATAGAGGAGGGAGATTACTTGTTTACTTTCCAGTCTTTCTTCAAAAAACCTTTTGAGCTTAAAAAAGGCGAAAACAATTTTATAGAATGGACTGGAGATCCGATGGATGCAAGAATAAATCTTACCGCAGTTTACACAGCCACCAATGTAAGCTTTGCACCACTTGCAGCTACTATGGAGGGACTTAGCCAGAGCCAGAATATTTCCCGTGCCAGGGGTGATGTATATGTAGTTGCTAAACTGACGGATAAATTATTTCAGCCAAAATTTAATTTCAGTTTGGAATTTCCAGAATCAAGTGTGGTGAATGGAGATCCTTCACTGGCTTTTGGCCTGCAACAATTACAGAAAAATGAAACTGAATTAAATAAACAGGCTACCTACCTCGTTGTGCTCGGTGCTTTTGCACCTATCGAAAGCTCTGGAAACTATTCGCTGGGGGCTATTGCTACCAACAGTTTGTCCGGCATATTCTTTAATGTGATTAATGAACAGCTTAAGAAAATAGTGTCGGGCATCTTTAAGTCTCAAAAATGGAATTTCAATTTTAATAGCTCCATATATAACAGGAATGCATTAGACCAGAACAGCCTTAGCATAGGAAGTAATGTAAATGCATCCATCGGCAGATCGTTTTTAAATAACAGGATTATTTTAACTGCAAGCGGAAGTGTGGAAGGAATACTTCAAACCGGATCGGTCAGGCAGCAAACATCCTTTCTTCCGGATGTTACTATTGAAATTCTTATTAACCAAAGTGGTTCTTTCAGAGCTGTTCTATTTTACAGGGAAAATACAGACTACCTTACCACCACTGGCAATTCAAAAAATCAAAAGAAGACTGGCCTTGGTCTTTCTTACCGCAAAGATGTTGACCGTATCGCCGATTTGTTCAGAAGAAAGAAAAACAAACAACTGCCTCAGCCTGTAGAACAAAAGACTGAAGCTATTACACCCGTAACAGCCGCAAAAGAAGAAGACGAGCCTGAAAAGAAGTAATGCAATCTGTTGTCGGAGTTAATTAAATTGAAGTTGTATTTAAGACCCAGAGGGTCGAAATGTCAGTAGCGGATAATTATAAATCAGGCAATAAGCTCCGTAGGAGCGACATGTTCTACATATCGCTCCTACGGAGCTCTGGGAACAGCCTTTAATAAATATTTTCTTCTAATATTTCGCCCCTCTGGGGCTATAAAAAAACTCCGCAACTGGGTTAATAGATTTTCGGTTACTCTTTATCTAATATCTCATGCCCCAGTTTATCCCGCTTGGTCTGCAGGTATTTTTCATTGTGTTCGTTAGGATAAATTTCAACTGGTATGTTTTCTACGATTTCTAATCCATATCCCACCAGCCCTACTCTCTTCTTAGGGTTATTAGTCATCAGGCGAAGTTTGGTAATGCCGAGGTGGCGAAGCATTTGTGCCCCCAAACCATAGTCCCGTTGATCCATCTGAAAGCCAAGATGCAGGTTTGCTTCCACTGTATCCATTCCTTGTTCCTGCAAGCGATATGCTTTTAATTTATTGAGCAGGCCAATGCCCCTTCCTTCCTGGTTCATATATAAAATGGCCCCTTTGCCCTCCGCCTGTACCATCCTCATAGCCTTTTGTAATTGTTCGCCACAATCGCAACGTAATGAGCCGAGTATATCGCCGGTAAAGCAGGATGAATGTACCCTGACCATCACCGGTTCATCCTTTTCCCATTTTCCTTTTAGCAAGGCAAGGTGTTCATTGCTTGAATTCTTTTCTTTAAAAGCCACCAATTGAAAATCGCCATATTTCGTTGGCATATCCACCCTCACCACTTCTTCAATTAATGAATCGCTTTTTATCCTGTATTCAATCAGGTCTTTAATCGAAATAATTTTAAAATCGAATTTTTTAGCCACCTCGATTAGTTCAGGCAATCTTGCCATTGAACCATCTTCGTTCATTATCTCTACCAATACTCCTCCTGGTTCCAGTCCTGCCAGTCGGGGCAGGTCAACTGCTGCTTCTGTATGCCCGGCTCTTCTCAGCACTCCTCCTTTTTTTGCCCGAAGGGGAAAAATATGTCCCGGTCTTCCCAGGTCAGATGGGTTTGTAAAAGGGCTGATTAATGCCTGTATGGTCTTTGCCCTATCCTGGGCAGAAATACCTGTAGTGCAGCCATGCCCGAGCAAATCTACAGAAACAGTAAACGCAGTTTCATGTAAGGCTGTATTATTATTCACCATTAATTCCAGTCCCAACTCATCGCATCTCTCGTCTGGCAAGGCGACACAAATGAGGCCCCGCCCATGTTTGGTCATAAAATTGACAACCTCCGGGGTAATGGTGGAAGCGGCAGCTATAAAGTCACCTTCATTCTCCCGGTCTTCATCGTCGGCAACCACTACCAATTTTCCACGTTTAATATCCTGGATGGCACTTTCTATTGAATCGAACATGTATTGATTTTTTTGCAAAAATACTATTTAAGCCCTCCAAACCTGCATTCTTGTTTGTAAAGGATATGAAGATGAAAGGCTTTCATAATAGTATAAAAACAAAGAAAGCAAAGGAAAGTTTGGACGGCCTGGGGCAGCGAAATACGGGGAGAAACTGTCACTATAATGTCTTACATTAAAGACTTGATTTGTTAATATTTACCTATATTTAATTAGTAAATAATCCCTTTCTTTGCAACCGAAAATCAACCTATATGCTTAAGAGAATCCTGTTTTTGTTTGCTTTAGCCTTTATGGCCAGTCCGCTTTTGTTTGCACAGATTACTACATCAGCACTTACCGGAACTGTAAAAAGTGCAACCGATGAACCGTTGTCAGGCGCAACCGTTGTTGCTACCCACCAGCCTTCCGGAACAAAATATACGGCCGTAAGCCGTGCAGGAGGTGTGTTTAATATTCCGAATATGCGGGTAGGCGGCCCTTACCTCATTGAAATAACTTATGTAGGCTATAAAACAGAGAAAGTTGAGGATGTCTATCTGCAACTGGCAGAATCGTTCCAATTATCTCCCATGCTTACAAAAGTTGATGCTACATTAGAAAATGTAATATTGACAACCGGCAGAAGAAGTACCATCCTTAATGCTAACCGGACCGGAGCACTTACCAATGTGGGTAGAAGAGAGATAAATACGGCCCCAAGTATTTCAAGAAATATTGGTGATATGGCCCGTCTTACTCCACAAGCTACCGGTGGTGGTGCTGTGGGTGGTGGTAATTACCGTCAAAACAATGTCACCGTTGATGGTTCTGACTTTAATAACACGTTTGGTATTGGTTCAAACCTGCCTGCACAAGGCTCTCCCATTTCTTTGGATGCCATCGAAGAAATTTCTGTGAACATTACTCCTTTTGATGTTCGCCAGTCTGGATTTATTGGCAGTGCTTTAAATGCCGTAACAAGGTCAGGAACAAACACAATTTCAGGTTCCGTTTATAACTATTGGAGAAATGAAAGATTGCAGGGACGGAAAGTGGAAAATTCTTTTTTCGTTCGTCAGCCACTTGATTTTAAGCAATACGGTTTTAGAGTTGGTGGCCCCATCATCAAGAACAAGCTCTTTTACTTCTTTAACTATGAAACTGAAAAAACTATACAACCCGGCCAAACAAAACTGGCGGCTACTGCAGCAGCCCCTTTCGGTAGTGCCAATAATATTGCCCGCCCAACTACTACTGAACTGGATGGTATCAGGTCATACCTGCTAAATACTTATGGTTATGAAACAGGTGGTTATGATAATTATAACCAGGAAGGTGATAAAAGAAAAATACTTGTTCGCTTAGACTGGAATATCAATAACAAAAACAAACTCAACCTTCGCTATAGCCAGGTAGAGAGCAGTGATCCGGCGTTTATGAGCGGTTCTACCGGCAGTACAGGTTTTAATTTTGCTAACGGTGTAGGACGAAACGATATCAATGCCCTTCACTTCAAAAATTCAAACTATTTCCAGGATTATAACTTTTATTCCCTGGCGGCTGAGCTTAACTCAACTATCAGTTCAAGAATATCTAATACCTTCAGAGCTTCTTATAATAACCAGAATGAGCCACGCAGTTCAACCAGTACAGATTTCCCTTTTGTAGATATCATGAAAGATGGCCAACCATTTACTTCTTTCGGTTATGAGCCGTTTACTTATGGAAACCTGAGGGATGTAAAAATCTACTCTTTTGTAAATAATCTTACTATTTCTGCAGGTAAACATAATTTCCTGATAGGCTTGCAATATGATGCTACCACAACGTTAAATGGTTTCCAGCCACTCGGTGCCAGCTATTACAGGTTTAATTCTTTTGCTGATTTTCAAAATGGTGTTAAACCAAATGACTTTGCCTATACATATTCCTTAAAGAAAGATTATTCACAGGCATTCCCTACTTTCAAATTTGCCCAATTCTCTGCTTTTGTTCAGGATGAGATCACCGTGTCAAACAAATTTAAGTTGACACTAGGATTAAGGGCCGACCAGTCCACTTACCCTGGTGTAGCAGAAGTAAAAGAAAATCCTTTGGTTTCCGCATTGACATTTGCTGGTGGTGTTAAAATAAATACTGGTAAGCTTCCTTCTTCAAGAGTCCTGTTTTCGCCCCGTGTTGGGTTTAATTGGGATTTGTATGGCGACCGTTCTTTACAAATTCGTGGTGGTACCGGAATCTTTACCGGAAGGGTTCCATACGTATGGATAGTAGGGCAAGCCGGCAACTCGGGAATGTTGCAGATTACGCAAGCTTATAACGGAACTGCCAATACGTTTGGCCCTTTCAATCCAAATGTCGGATTCTACAGACCAGCAACTCCACCAACAGCAGGTACTACCATGCCAACTACGGTAACAGTTTTTGAAGATAATTTTAAAATGCCACAAACCTGGAAGACAAGTCTTGCAATAGATGTAAAACTGCCCGGTGGTATCATTGGTACCCTTGAGGCTATATACAACAGAGATTACAATGTTATTTATTCCCGTAACATTAACCTTACAGCCCCTGCCCGTTTGAACGTTGCCGGTTATCCTGATAACAGGATGATTTATGAAGCCGCAGTTCCTGCAAAATATATCAATAAGTTAATCGGCGCAGGCCCCGGTATCTTAGTTCCAAGTGCAGCAGGAACAACGGCCTTACAAGTGGTCTTAACAGGTAATGAGAAAAGAGGTCATTCGGGTTCTTTAACCGTTAAATTGGATAAAACATTTAAAAAAGGATTTGCTGCGACAGTTGCTTATACCAAATTTGTGGCAAACGCATTATATGATGGAGTCGGCGACCAACCTTTCAATACCTGGAGTTTAATACCTTCAGTTGATGGAGCAAATATCCCTAGCATGTCGCATTCGGGCTTTGTTGTACCAGACAGGGTAGTTGGAACACTCTCCTACCGCAAAGAATATTTTAAACATCTGGCTACTACCATCTCCTTCGTTTACCAGGGTTCTATTGATGGACGGTTTTCGTATGTATATGGTGCTGACTTCAACCGTGATAATGTTACAGGCAATGACCTGATCTATATTCCAAAAGATGCCAGGAACCCTGCAGAAATCACATTTGTACCAACTGCAGCTATTAATGGTGTAGTTTATTCTGCCGCTCAGCAAGGACAGTTGTTTGAAGACTTTATTAATCAGGATAAGTACTTGAAAAAACGCAGGGGCCAGTATGCAGAAAGAAATGGTGCACAACTTCCGTGGAGAAACCAGGTTGACTTAAAATTGTTACAGGATGTGTTCACTAATATTGGAAAAAACAAAAATACTATCCAGTTTAGTCTTGATATTTTCAACTTTGGAAACCTGATTAACCCAAGTTGGGGAAAACAAAAAATTATCAATGCCAGTTCTATTCTTGTTCCACAAAACGTAACGGGTGCAACTCCATATATACCGGGCGGTACACAAGTGCCTACATTCAGGTTACAAATAGTGCAGGGTCAGATAGCAACAAGAACATTCAGGGATAATTTAGGTATTGCCTCTACTTATTATATGCAATTTGGTTTCAGGTATTTGTTTAATTAATACTTACTTTTTAATTAAAAAATGCCCCCCGGTTCAAACCGGGGGGCATTTTTTTGAGGTACGCTACTCACTATTAGTAAAAGGAAAACCCTTTTTTTTTGAATTGGTGGATTATAAGCGGAATTGCATAGAGAGGAAATTTGAAATAGTGGCAGAATTGCATATTGAAAGAAAAAAATTAACTTTATTAAAAGTTCAGCAATGACATATATTGACAGACATATAATTGATACCTATTCAGGGTTATTTGAGGGATTAAGTTCAACGAATAAAATTGAACTTATTGAAAGTCTTTCAAAATCATTGAAGACTGAAAAGAAAATTTCGGAAGATGCTTTTTATAAATCATTTGGTGCCTTTGCTTCCGGTAAATCAGCAGTAGAAATTATATACGAAATTAAATCAGGCAGAAAATTTAGGAAGAAAGAAATTAAATTTTAATGAAGTATCTGCTTGACACTACTATTTGTGTATTTTTTCTTCGTGGAAAACTCAATTTAGACGAAATAGTAAGAGAAAAAGGACGGGAGAATTGCTATCTATCCGAAATTACAGTTTTTGAACTTCGCTATGGAGCTGAAAATAGCAGTAATCCAACAAAATCACATAAAGCGGTTGACACATTTTTAAGTGGGCTGACAATCATTCCAATTTTTGGTTCTATAAAATTGTATTCAAAAGAAAAAGTACGGCTCCGGAAAATTGGAAAACCAATACACGACGAATTTGACCTTTTAATTGGCGTAACTGCAATTGCAAATAAACTGACATTGATTACTGACAACATTAAAGACTTTGAGCGGTTGAATGGAATTAAAATGGAGAATCGGTTCAGGCGTAAATAATACTAACACAAAAGGTTTGATCCGCTCATGGGTGCATTTCAATTTGGATTTTTCTTTGTAATTTTAAAAATGGATATCCGGGAACTCATAACAATAGATAACGAAATATTAGGCGGACAAACCGTTTTTAAAGATACCCGAGTGCCAGTCGAAACCTTATTTGACCATCTTGAAGCTGGTATATCTCTTGACCAATTTTTAGAAGACTTCCCTACCGTAACTAAAGTACAGGCAATTGCATTACTGGATTGGGCCAGCAAATTATTAAATACAAAAAACTTAGACCAACTATATGAAGCTGTTGCTTGATGAAAATTTACCCAAGCGGCTTAAACTTGACTTTTCAGAACATGAGATTTATACTGTCAGGGATAAAAGTTGGAATGGAATTAAAAATGGCGAACTGCTGAAGCTGCTGATTGAGAATAATTTTGATGCCCTTCTAAGCTTTGACAAAAATTTACAGCATCAGCAAAATTTCCTGAAATACAGTATCACTTTTTTTGTACTATCTGCACATATTAATAGCTATGAAGAGTTGACAAAACTGACCACACTGATTAAAAGTTATTTAAATAAGCCTCCACTGCCTGTTGGAGCAGTTGTTATCACATCCTGATAACCTTTATAGAAAAGCGGTCGTTTTACACCTATGGCGGCATTTTAGCATTTTCTAACGGGCAATAAAAAAGGACTGCCCTTTTGGACAGCCCCTTTTTGAAGAGGTCCCGAGCGGATTCGAACCGCTGTAGAAGCTTTTGCAGAGCTTTGCCTAGCCACTCGGCCACAGGACCATTCTTATTTCCTATTTCATCCCTCTTTTATCGGGAGAAATTTTTAGATTTGTCCAATAGGACTTCTCTTGAGAACCTGAAAGGTGGCAAATATAGGTTTTTTGCCCGATTTCATTTCACCTAAACCCTGAAAAATGAGCCGTATTGCAGAATCGGAATTGATTATTAACCCCCGTGGTGCTATTTACCATCTTGACCTTCGTCCGGAAGAAATAGCCGGCACTGTTATTACTGTAGGCGATCCTGACAGGGTAGCGGAAGTAAGCAAACATTTTGATTCTGTTGAGGTAAAAAGACAACACCGTGAATTTATTTCGCATACGGGCTATGTAGGAAAGAAAAGACTGACCGTTTTATCATCCGGTATCGGCCCGGATAATATAGATATTGTCTTAAATGAACTAGATGCCCTCGTTAATATTGATTTTGCAACAAGGGAGATAAAGAAAGAACTAAAATCACTGAACATTGTCCGCATCGGCACCTCCGGCTCATTACAGGCAGATATTCCGGTGGATAGCTTTGTGGCATCTACACATGGACTTGGAGTTGATAATTTATTAAATTTTTACCGTCACGAACAAAATGATGCAGAACAACAGTTGTTGCATTCTTTTATAACACATACACAAATACATGGGCAAATTGGCAATCCATATATTAGCAGCGGTGCTGCATCACTAATAAAACATTTTGTAACAGATTTTCACCAGGGTATAACAGTTACCTGTCCCGGCTTCTATGGGCCACAAGGAAGAATATTACGATTAGGTATCAGTAATCCAAATCTTATAAACCGGCTTACCGATTTCCGTTTTGGCCAGCACCGCATCGCCAATTTTGAAATGGAAACTTCGGCCATTTATGGTTTAGGAAAATTATTAGGACATAGTTGTTTGGCAGTAAATGCTATTGTTGCTAACCGGGTAACAAAAGAATTTTCTAAAGACGGAAAGACGACGGTTGAGAAGCTTATTCAAAAATTTCTTCAAATATTTTCAGAAAATATATAATGCAACTTCATTTTTATAAGTACCAGGGAACGGGTAATGATTTTATAGTGGCAGATAATCGTAAAAACGAAATATCACTTACTACAGCACAAATTCACAAACTCTGCGACAGGCGGTTTGGTATTGGTGCTGATGGCCTGATGCTGCTGAATGAAAAAAAGGATTTCGATTTTGAAATGAAATATTATAATGCCGATGGTAATGAAGGAAGTATGTGTGGCAATGGTGGTCGCTGTATGACAAAATTTGCTTACCACCTTGGCATACACCGGGAAGTATATCGTTTCCTTGCTTCTGACGGGGTACATGAAGCAGAAATAGATATGGATGGTATTGTTTCGCTAAAAATGAAAGATGTAAAAAATATCAGAAAGTTTCACAACGATTTTATTCTTGATACAGGCTCACCACATTACATAAAACTGGTAACAAATGTAATGGAGATGGATGTTTTTAAAAAAGGAAGTGAAATCAGACATAGTAAAGAATTTGAAGAAGAAGGCATTAATGTAAATTTCACAGAACAATTAAGCGAAGCCGATAAGATAATTGTCCGCACCTATGAAAGAGGTGTGGAAGATGAAACCTATTCCTGTGGAACCGGTGTAACAGCAGCAGCCCTTGTCTGCTATCATAATGAGAATGGTTTTAATGATGTGGAAGTAAAAACATTGGGTGGTCATCTTAGTGTAGAGTTTGATCGTATTGATGATAATAAATATGAAAACATCTGGCTCTGCGGCCCTGCCGAAAAAGTTTATGAAGGAACTGTTCAAGTAAAATAATTTATGCCGAAATTTTTATCCAAAGAAGAAATATTGAAGCAACTGAAAGTGATTTCAACTGAGTTCACTTCTTTTTGTTCCACGATCACTGATGAAATATTTTTCCGACAACCTGCAGAGAAATGGTCGGTGGCGCAAAATGTAACCCACCTTATTACTTCTGCAAATATGACAAAGCTGGCCTATCGCCTTCCAAAATTTATGGTGCGGCTATATACTGGCAAACCCAATCGCCCCTCCCGCAGTTATGATGAGCTGGTTGCAAAATATACATTGAAACTGGAACAAGGTGGCCGTGCCAGCGGAAGATTTGTTGCAAAACCGGTTTTAGCAAAAGAAGGGAGAGAGAATATTATTAATACATTCAATAATGCAATGAAAAGCCTTATCAATACCATTGAAAAGAAATGGAATGACCAGCAACTTGATAAATATCTTGCTCCGCATCCTTTGTTAGGAAAATTAACTCTCCGGGAATTATGTTATTTCACTATTTATCACACCGAACATCATCTTAATATTGTTAAGGAGAGATTGAAAGATTAAATCTGAACCTGCACACTTACCTTTACAACAATTAATGATTCAGTATTTCAAAAATATCGAACAAAAAACAGTGGAAATAGACAAACCCGAAAACGGGGTTTGGGTAAATGTATTACCACCATTGAAGCAGGAAGAGTTTTCTGAATTATCTACTGCCTTAGACATTCCGATTGACTTTTTAACCGACTCATTAGACATAGACGAAAGAAGCCGTTTTGAGGAGGATGATAATGTAAAGTTGATTGTTATCAAAACACCAACAGAAAACAATTCTTTTAATGAAAGTGATGCGTATTACATCACTATTCCTATTTGTATCATCCTTACCCACAACCAGATTGTAACCGTCAACTCATTTGAAAATACGGCTATCAAAAAGTTCCTGAACACCTTTCAAAACCGCCATCCGGATAAACGGAATATGATGGTATTAAAGATTATTGAAAAAATTGTTCAGAATTTCATGGAACATTTGAAAGAGATCAATCAGCGCCGTAACACATTCGAGCAACAATTGTATGATTCAAGCCGGAATGAGCATTTACTGGAGCTAATGAGAATACAAAAGAGCCTTGTGTATCTTGTTACTGCTCTTCGTTCCAACGAAATGCTGATGATGAAGATAGAGCGAACCAATTTTCTGGCCCTTACAGAAGATGAAAAAGAATTTTTGAATGACCTGATAGTTGATAATTCACAGTGCCTTGAGATGGCGAATATTTACACCAACATATTGAGCAGCACCCTTGATGCTTTTGCCAGTATTATTGCAAACAATCAAAACCAGGTATTAAAAAGGCTGGCTGTCATCACAATCGTACTCACTTTCCCTATTCTTATTTCCAGTTTATTTGGAATGAATGTTCCCAGCGGATTTGAAAACTCAAAGTATGCCTTTTATGTAGTGGCACTCCTGTCGCTTGGCATCGCCCTTATTATTGGCTGGTATTTTTTTCGTAAGAAAATTTTCTAATTTAGCATGTTCAACCTGAGAGTTTATGGTATTTTAATTAACCAAAGGAAACAGGTGCTGGTAAGTGATGAACTTATAAGGGGCAGTTACATTACTAAATTTCCCGGTGGTGGTTTAGAATTTGGTGAAGGCACAAGAGATTGTTTGCGGCGGGAGTTTATGGAAGAAATGAACCTGAAAGTTGAAATTGGAGAACATATTTATACAACAGATTATTTCCAGATGTCTGCTTTTAATCATGAGCACCAGATCATTTCTATATATTATTTTGCTAACCCATTGGAAGAAATAAGATCCCATTTGAGAAGCAAACCCTTTGACCCGATAGCTATCGGGTTTGATGAACAGCAAATGAAAGTGTACGAAGCAACCAAAGAAACCGAAACCTTCCGTTTTATTGACTGGAACGATTTTTCGGCAGAAAGTGTAACCCTGCCAATAGATAAGATTGTTGCAGGTATTATTAAAACTGGAACACGGAACTCCGTTCCGTATTAGTTAAACGGAACGGAGTTCCGTTATCCCTCCCCCATCGCCGCTTTCTTCATTGCTGCGGCCTGATCATGACCGAGGTATTTTTCAATCCGGTTATGAACAAGATAAATGACCGGTGTAAGAATGATTGCTACTATAAACTTGTAAATGTAATTAACAATACAAATAGCAATCAACTGATCAAAAGGCCATGGCTCACCCTGCCCTTTTATCAATTTAGGATAAAGATAAAAGGCAATTATCAATACTACAAAGCTGTCAATTAACTGTGATATCAATGTAGAACCTGTTGCCCTCAACCAGATCTTTTTCTCTCCTGTTGCCTTTTTTATTTTGTGAAAAACAAACACATCTACCAATTGTGCAACCAGGAAGGCCGTCATCGAGGCTATTACTATACCTAATCCCTGGCCATAGATGCCATTAAAAGCTGTACTCATGTTTTCAATCCCAGCTTCTTTTTTACTCCCCATCCACCATTCATTTGGATGTGTTTGAATAGCACCAAATACCATTAAAAAACCAAACGCAATAAGGCAAATGGTCATCCAGCTTAAAAACTTCACTCCTTTTTGTCCGTAGTATTCATTGATAATATCTGTCATTACAAACACAACCGGCCACAGCAATACGCCGCAGGTAAGATTAAAAGAGTAAGTACCCCCGAATAAATGAATTTGAACAGGCTTTAATCCCAGTGTAGATTCCAACGAAAATATTTTGACTCCAATAAACTCTGCAATAAGTGCATTGGTAAGAAAAACACCAGCCAATATGATGAACAGCCGGGTAGGTTTATGTTTGATGATAGTATGGATCATTGAGATAGAATATAAAAAAGATTAATGTCAATAAAAATAACAGGTTTACAATGATGAGCCACAATGGTACAAACTCCTTCAACCTTCCTTTAATAATCAACACAAGCAGGTAACAAATGTTGACGAGAGGAAGAACTATCATTCCCATTAAATAACCGATAGCAATGATAGTTGATTTAAGGTTTTCATCCTTTATCCAGTCCTGCATCAGCAAGGAAAAAGACAAAAGGAAACAGATACCGCAGATAAAGGCCAATCTTGACAAAAATAAAAGCCAGCGCATCAGGATTTTAGTGTAA
>JBKJIX010000174.1:0-40603 GCA_046598205.1 Chitinophagaceae bacterium | reverse complement strand
TTACTTTCAGTAAAATTTCCTTTTTTTAAATAAGCAATACTCAATAAACTAAGTAAGTTATCCGATACACTTCCAGAATTTTTTACCAGTAATGATTTCACAGATTGAATGACCCCGTCATAATCGCCTGAATAAAATTTATTTTGAATAAAGAAGTTGTCAAAGCCGGGTCTGGATGGAAACAACCGTTTACCTTCTTCGATATAATTTTCAGCCTTCCTGAATTTCTTTTTATAAATGTTTGCCAGGGCAGAAATTATATAACCGTTATGATCAGCAGGATCAGAATAAATGGCATTAAGTGCAAGTGATGCAGCCTTATCAAAATCTCCCATCCATAAAAGAAAATACCCATACCTGTTTTTTATAAGAGAAGCAGATGGATTTAATTGAATTGATTTTTCAAAATTTAATTTAGCCGCTGCAAAATCGAGTTCAACTGACCAGGCTAGTAGCGCAAGAGCAGAATATCCTTCAGCAATATCCGGATCAAGTTCAACAGCTTTATTTGCAAATTCTTTAGCTTCCCGTATCGCATTAAAATCGTCAAATGCATGGGTGCGATTTATGATCCATGTTTTGGCAAGAGCAATATAGGCATATGCTGGAGCATAGGTTGAATCTATTGCTAAAGCCTGCAGATTATATTCGATACTCTTGGCAAAAGAATTCTCTTTATAAGTATATAACCCTTTTAAATATTGTGTGTAAACTTCCTGGTTTGTTTCCTTTTTAATTAGCCGGGGTTTTTCCGATTCCGACAAAGTGATCTTAAGTTTTTGTACAATATTTGAAGCGATGCTATCCTGTATTGCAAAGATATCTTTCAGCTCTTTATCGAAACGCTGAGACCATATGGTGACATTATCTTTTACCCGAATCAATTGCGTAATAATCCTGAGAGAATTACCTGATTTTTGAATGCTTCCTTCCAGTACAATGCTAACATTTAATTTTTCCCCTATCGCTTGAGCATCCAATCCCTTTCCTTTATATTGGAAAGAAGAAGTACGGCCCATAACTTTCAGATCTTTAATTATGGTTATTGAATTGATAATTTCTTCGGCCAGCCCATCACTAAGATATCCCTGGTCTTTTTCAGGACTCATATCGGCAAAGGGAAGAATGGCAATGGACTTTTCTTCCACACTATTTTTGGGTGTTGAAAGATAATTTATTATCATATAACCCACTGAGGAGAGAATTATAGCCGCTAAAAGAAGTAATAAAATTTTTGGTTTGCTTTTGATCTTTTGTGTAATTGGCAATTGTGGAGCAAGAACAACACCTTCTGCAATTACCTGGTAAATTTTTACCGGGTCTTTTACATTCTTAAGTCTTTCTCCTCTTACAAATTTTGTGTGAAAAACTTTTTTGTTAGATATGTTATTATGGACTGATTCGGAAATAAAAATACTTCCGGGATTAGCAATGGCCTGTATTCTCGATGCGATATTAACGCCATCACCAAACACATCATCATTTTCAAAAACCACTTCTCCTAAATGGATGCCTATCCGTAATTTGAATTCATTGGCAGCATTACAGTCTTCCTGTATTTTAATAGCAGCATTTACTGCATCAGAAACGGTATTGAAACTGGCCATTACTCCATCGCCCAATTCTTTTATCCATCTACCGTTGTATTGTTCAATGATTGGTTTTTGAATTTCCCTGTTCTTTTTCAGCAGGTCAAATGCTTTTTGTTCATCCTTACCCATCAACGCCGTGTACCCGACAATGTCGGTGAACATAATGGCAGCGAGTTGGCGGGAGGAAGACATATGGGTTGAATTGTTACGAAAGTTAAACAACTTTAAAGTAAATCAAATCTATCGCTGTGTACAAGACCCCTTACACTCAGTTATAAATGGAGGATAATAGCAATAAAAAATTTATTTAGATGGACCGGGATACTTATCGAACCAGGATAAAGATTCTTTCATTAGTTCAGATTTAGGAACAAGATGGCCGCCTTCATACAAGATTATTTTTTTATCTTTTTCAGGGGTACCAATTAATTTAAACATCGGCTTTTGCGAAGTTTCGACTGGGAAAAATGTATCGTTTTTTCCATTGAGCATGAGAACAGGAATTTTTACCCGGGGGAAAAAATTCAGGGGGTCTCCTTCCGGAAATGTTTTTTGCATCATTAAGCCACCCACAAGATATACGGCTACCTTAAACCGGGGTTCAACTGCACAGACAACTCCACCCAATGCACTTCCCCAACTATGCCCATAATACCCGAATTTACCATGTACATAGTTGCCAATTGATATTACCTGTCAAAATGTATAACGGGTGCAGATGATTCAGTTGTTCCTCAAATGTGCTGTAAAAGCCTGGTTGATTGTTATCAGAAAGTTTGTTTAGCATAAAATAAATCTGCAAGGTTTATTATGCAATTTTTTGTTTTCCGGCAGATTTATTCGCTATAAGTTTTAGCCAAATCCTTTACTATTGTGGATTACAGGGTTTTTAAGGGACGACTAAATAGCCTTCGTTGCACTCAGGCTGACATATAGCTATGGAAGTTTATTCTCCGCCAAACACATTATTCACTGCACCTTCCAGCATCGGGAATTTTTCCACTACAAAATTTTTAATAGTAGCAATGGCTTGTCTGGCCTGCTCGTCGGTAAGACCGGCTTCTGCTTTTAGTTTCTCTATTAACTCTTGCATATGGTTGGTTTAAAAAAGATCCCGGGTCGGGCCCGGGATGACTTTATCGTTAAAATTATTTATATCACCAAGCAGGGCTTACGCCACTTTTAGTAAACTCAGTTTACTCTTATCAAACTTACGTTTGGCATATTCAATGTCGAGGTTAAACTGAGTTTCTTTAGTAGAAGGCAATTCATACATCGCATCTACAAGAATGCCTTCACAAATGCTTCTAAGGCCCCTGGCACCGAGTTTATATTCCATGGCTTTCTCTACCATGAAATTTAATACGTCTTCTTCTATCGTCAATTGAATGCCTTCCAGCTCAAACAGTTTTTTATATTGCTTTACCAAAGCATTCTTTGGTTCTGTAAGTATAGATCTTAATGTAGGAGCATCTAATGGGTCAAGATGTGTAACTACTGGCAAACGGCCCAGCAACTCAGGTATCAATCCAAATGATTTTAAATCCTGGGGGTTTACATAGCGAAGCAGATTCTTTTTCATGTCTTCCTGCAGCTCTTTGTCAACATTAAAACCAATTGTATTGGTTTGCACCCGGCGGGCAATCACCCGGTCAATGCCATCAAAAGCACCGCCGCAGATAAAGAGAATATTTTGTGTATTAACCTTTACTAATTTTTGTTCAGGATGCTTGCGGCCTCCTTGCGGCGGCACCAACACTTCCGAACCTTCCAATAATTTCAGCAAACCCTGTTGCACACCTTCACCACTTACATCACGGGTAATGGAAGGATTATCACCTTTGCGGGCAATTTTATCTATTTCATCAATAAATACAATTCCTCTTTCAGCGGCAGCCACATCATAATTACACACTTGTAATAAACGGGAGAGAATACTTTCTACATCTTCTCCTACATAACCCGACTCGGTAAAAACGGTGGCATCAACGATAGCAAAAGGAACATTTAATAAACGGGCAATACTTTTTGCGAGCAGTGTTTTACCGGTACCAGTTTCACCTACCATGATGATATTGCTCTTTTCTATTTCAACATCATTGGTATTGTTGACTGGCTCATTATTTCTTTGTTGTAAACGTTTGTAGTGATTGTACACGGCGACTGCCAGTGTTTTCTTGGCTTCGTCCTGGCCTATCACATATTCATCCAGAAATTTTTTAACCTCCACAGGTTTCTTAACAGTAAGCTTAAAAGAAGAAGTGCCACCCTTTTCATCTTTAACCATCAATTCCTGGTCAATAATTTCACGGGCATGTTCAACACAGTTTTCACAGATATGCCCTTCCTGGCCGGCAATAAGTATTTTAACCTCATCCCGGCTGCGGCCACAAAATGAACAATGTAAAGGATTTTTTGCCATATTTTCTTATAGTATATCGGGGTACAAACGAATTCGTAACTCACAAAATTATAAAACCGTCCCGATTAGGACGGCTTTATTTATATTTTTAGCCTAAACGTCTCGTTAAGAGGTATTTAAAGTTTCTCTACCAGCTTATCAGCAATGCCATATTTGATGGCAGCATCTGCATTCATCCAGTAATCCCGGTTAAAGTCTTTCATGATTTGTTCCACTGTTTTCCCACAATTTTTGGCCAGTATGGTAGCACCTATTTCTTTTACCCTCTTGGTTTGCTCTGCTTGTATTTCCAAATCAGCACTTACACCTTGTATATAACCACCAAGTGATGGTTGATGTATCATTACTTCGCCATGAGGGAAAATATAACGGCTTCCTTTTTTACCACCACTTAATAAGATGCTGCCCATAGAAGCTGCTAATCCCATACAAATGGTACTAACGGGGCTGCTTATCATCTGCATCGTATCATACATTACCATACCGCTGGTTACTACACCGCCGGGGCTATTGATATAAAATTTTATTTCTTCGCCGGGCTTGTCGGCATCCAGCAAGAGTAATTTGCTTACAATATCTTTTGCACTTTTATCATCCACTACTCCCCAGAGATAGACAGCTCTTTTTTCAAAAAAATATCTTTCTAGTTTTTTGTTGAACATGCCGATGTCGCTTTTTGGTTGTTCTTCTTCTTTTTCATCTTCGTCTTCAGCCTTCCAGTCGTTGTATAAAAATTGTTTGCGGTTCATGTTATATGTTGTTTATAATAATTTATTTGAATCCTATTCTTCGCCTGTTTTTCCATTTTTGGCTTTCCGAAATTTCTTCTACTTTTTTGTCAAGCAAGGTTTCAATTATTTCATAGATACTATGTAACTGAGTATCATGTTCACCAAGTCTTTCTTCCAGCGACTTCAGTTTTTCGGCAATCTGTTTACTATGCAGAGCTGCCTGTCTTATTTCCACAAAAGCCCTTACAATAGCTATGTGCATCTGAACAGCTTTTCCTCAATTTATTACACCACTCAGCATACCTACGCCTTGCTCTGTAAACGTCATTGGAAGATATTTGGAGTGTTCGCCCCTCTTTAAGGTGCCAAATTGGCTTCTTAAAGAATCAAACTCTTCTTTGGTAAGTTCAAACATAAAATCCTCCGGAAAGCGGTCTATATTTCTACGTACCTGCCTTTTTAGGTAATTAGTTTCCACATCGTATAAAAGAGCTATATCCTTGTCTAGAATTACTTTTTGACCCCGGATTAAATATATTTTTCTGATAACTGATTCATCCGGGACTAATGCAGTTAACTGTTTTGCCTTTTTGGCCATATGCATTTAATAGTTAACTGGATGGTTTTTGTTTTCTTGGGTTGGTCAATAATACTTCATCTACCAATCCATATTCTTTTGCTTCGGCAGCCGTCATCCAGTTATCCCGGTCAAAATCTTTTTCAATTTGTTCAACTGATTTACCGGTATGATGATTTACTACTTCATACAATTCTTTTTTCAGCTTGCGGATTTCATTCACGGTAATTTCTATATCACTGGCTTGCCCACCGATGGCACCGCTTGGCTGATGCATCATTATCCTGGAGTGTTTCAGGGCTGCCCTCTTGCCTTTTGTACCTGCACCTAATAGCACACAAGCCATAGATGCTGCTACGCCAATACAAATAGTGGCAATATCAGGACTTACATACTGCATCGTATCATACACACCCAAACCGGAGTAAACACTACCACCCGGACTATTGATATACATATTAATATCTCTTGACCTGTCTGCCGAATCAAGGAACAGTAATTGAGCTGTCACAATATTGGCTATTTCATCATTAATAGGATAACCCAAAAAAATGATGCGGTCCATCATCAAACGGCTATATACATCCATTACTGCCACATTCAGCGAACGTTCCTCAATAATGTTAGGTGTCATAGCGGTTACCATGTGAGAAGCATAGCTATGCAAAGTGTTGCTGGAAAGGCCACGGTGTTTCACCGCATATTTTTCAAACTCAGAGTTAAATGTCATATTGGTAGATTAGTTAATTAGTTAATTTGTTAATCAGTGTTTAAGGCCATATCTGATTTCAGATAATAAACAGTTTTACTCATTAACTGGTTTATCAACTCCTCAAATATCCGTCCAAATGGCAAAACCACAAAATTGATGACAGTAATACTTATGTATATTGACGAATTGGCACAAGGCAAACAAAAACCCCGCATAAGCGAGGTTTAAAAAAGTAAAGATTTATGTATCTAAGTCTCCCCTTTAGGGGGACAGGGGGTTAATGATGATGGTGCTGATGCGCCTCTGCCATTTTCGTAAACTCTTCTGCACTGATGTCTTTGTCAGCAGGCTTTACCTGAGTGGCAGCCCATTCAAATATTTTTTGTGTTTGAATACGGTTGTAAGAATCCTCTACATATTTCCTGTCCTTCATCATTTTTTCTATGTAGTCAGTTACCCAGGGCTGATCATCACTCAGGTTGGCACCACCCATATAGCTAAATAATTGTTGTTTGGCAAAAGCCTTTATTTCATCAGGATTTACCACTATAGCATTATCCTGAACAATTTTATCAGAAATTAACGTCCATTTTAACTGACTGATAAAAGTGGGAAATTCTTTTTCTACTTCCTCGTCTGTTTTAGGCTCCGCATCTTTATCAGATTCATTCTGTGTCTTTATCCACTTCTTTAAAAAATCTTCCGGAAATTTTATTTCAGTATGGTCAACTAATTGATGAAATACCTGGTCGTGGATTTGATTAGCAGCTTGTGTATTCCAGTGGTTTTGTATTTCGTTTTTTATTTTATTCCGGAAATCAGCTTCTGTTTTTACTTCCTGATTTGGATAAAGCTGGTTGAAAAAATCTTCATTCAATTCTCTTTTCTCTAGTAAACCTATTTTGGTGATCTGGATCTTGAAATGCTTTTGCGAAGTTGCGGGGTCATTTTTGTCAAGTCCCAGGTCACTAAGAATAAAATCCAGTTCTTTTTCATCAAAAGCTTTGTCTAATTGCACAATTACATAATCATTCGTCACTTTTCCTGTGAGATTGGAGCGGAAATCTTCTTTAAAATATTTTACCAATAAAGAATTATCTTTTTTGATGCCTCCTTCTGTTTCATTCCCGTTTTCATCTGCTTCCATGAAGATCACATTCAGCACATCATCTTCCGAATTTACTGTATCCAGGTCTTTCATATTCCCGTAACGGTTCCGGAGACGTTCAATCTCACTGCTGATCATTTCATCAGTCACCGTAACAATATAACGGGTGGTGTTTGCATTAGCTAAATCGGGCAGGCTGAAATCAGGCTTCATACCTACTTCAAATTCGAAACTGTAATCAGCAGGATTATTTACATCCAATTGTTTGAAATCGGATTCTAATGGCAGCGGCTGTGCAAAAATTTCCAGCTTATCATTTTGAAGGTATCCGATTAGCTCACGGTCTACTGTTTTTAATACTTCGTCTGTAAACAGGGAAGTGCCGTACATTTTTTTGATTAGCCCCGCTGGTACCATTCCTTTGCGGAAGCCGGGAATATTTGCTTTTTTGCTGTATTCTTTCAATGCTTTTTCAAAAGACGGCAGGTAATCGGTTTTTTCTAATTTCACTGTCAGCTTTTCATGCAGCAGACCGATGTTTTCTTTGGTAACTGTAGCCATATTTTTTAGTTAATTAGTTTATAGGTTAATTAGTTAATTGGGAATCCCCAGATTAACCAATTAACTAATTAACGGAATTTGTGCGGGTGGAGGGACTCGAACCCCCATGCCTCACGGCGCCAGATCCTAAGTCTGGTACGTCTACCAATTTCGCCACACCCGCAATTTGGGCTGCAAATGTAGGGCATTTTGGCTTTACGAAAGGAAAGATGCTTAATAAAATAGCCAGTCGGCAAAAAACGGCAAAATAGTTTTCGCTAACGGGCAGAATTTTGTACGTTTGAACTGTCCCCGTTTATATCCTCTATCTACTCGAATTTCCGTTTTATCGCTTTGTTTTCATTGAAAAATTAAACCCAGGTTTGCGGACCAATTCTGCAACCTCATTTTTTTGCAACCAAATTAACTGCTGATGAGAAAAATTATTTTACTCTTATTAGGTTGGGTTTTTGTCTTCGACAGCACCGCCCAAAACCCGGCTACAACTTTCACTATTGCTAACCGCAATATTACGTTGCCTTGCGGCACCGCATGTACTTCATTGTCTGCACAGTTGCCGCATATTAAAGAAACCAATACTTATGTAATTACCAATCCGGCCTATGTGCCGTTTAGCTATACTACCCCAACAGGTACCGAAGTCACTCAAGTTTACAATGATGATACCTGGAGTTCAGCTATCAATCCAGGGTTCCCTTTTTGCTATTACGGAAATCTTTTTAATTCCCTTTTAATGGGGTCAAATGCCGCTATCACTTTTGACATAAGCAGGGCAGGCCAGGGAAGTGGATATGTTATTAGCAATACTACCGGTGCTATTCCCAATACAGCCTATGCACCCAATATGATTTTTGGCCCTTATCATGATATAAATCCGTTTATCGCATCTGCAAATAAGAAAATCGAATGGCGGGTAGAAGGTACTACTCCGAGAAGAAGGTTTATTGCCAGCTATAATGATATTCCTTATTTTGGGGCAACCTGTACTACCCCAAGGGCTACCCACCAGATGGTGCTTTATGAAGGAACAGGTATAGTAGAAGTTTATATTAAAGACAAACCATTTTGTACAAGCTGGAACAGTGGCTTAACTATATTGGGAATGCAGAATCAAAACCAGACAAGTGCAGTAGCGGCATCCGGTAAAAATGCCACAGTTTGGGGAGCTGCTGCAATGGATTCCTGCTTTCGCTTTATTCCAAGTTCCGGTGTATCCAAATTTCTTGCAGCAGGATTATTTGTGAACGGCGTTTTTGTTGCAGCAGGAGATACCAGCACTTCCGCTGCCGGTGTATTGAACATCAACTGGCCAAATGTATGTCCTACGGCAGACAGCACTGCTTATGAATTAAGAGTAGCATTTAGTCAGTGTAACAGTGGAAACCTGGTAGTTTTTTCAGACACAATCAGAGTAAAAAGGTCTATACCTCCTTCTTTTACAACCGTTAAAACAGACCCTTCATGTACAACTGTTGGTTCCATCAGTGTAACCGGCACAGGAGGTACTACTCCTTATGAGTACAGCATAAACAATGGTACTACATGGCAATCATCAAACACATTCACTGGCTTAACACCAGGCACATATAGTGTACGAATACGAACAGCAGGTTCTACCTGTATTGCAACAGCCCAGCAGGTAATTTTGACAGGAGGTAATAATCTGACGATGGCCGCCATCAATGGTGGAAGTATTTGCCGGGGTGCATCCTTTACACCGCAGGTAACAAGTAATGCTGCTACCTATAGCTGGTCACCTACTACAGGTGTCAGCAACCCTAATATTGCTAACCCTGTTCTTTCACCTGTTAATACTACCACCTATACACTTACAGGAACATTGGGTACCTGTACCACACAACAAACATTTACGGTTACAGTACTACCCGGTGTAACGGTTGATGCCGGACCGGATGCCACACTAATTGCCGGCGATGTTTACCAAATGCAGGGAAGCGGATCTGCAGGTACCTATTTATGGACACCACCAACGGGGCTGAGTGCTACAAACATTCTTAACCCTAATGCAACCCCGGCCACTACTACCACTTATACGTTAACGATTACAAATTCACAGGGATGCTTTGCTACCGACAATGTAACCCTTACTGTAATCCCCTATTGTGTTAAGCCGATGGAGGCTTTTACGCCGAACAGCGATGGAATAAACGACAGGTGGCTTGTTACTAATGGCAACTGTGTTATTGACATTAAAGCACAGGTATTTAATCGTTACGGGGCAAAAGTTTTTGAATCAGGTAACTATAAGAATGATTGGGATGGAACCTATAAAGGCAAGCCTCTTCCGGATGGTACTTATTATTACATTATAACGTACCGGTTATTAAATGGAAAACTGGTGTTGCAAAAAGGTAATTTAACCATCCTGAGATAATCATTAATAAAAACTAACTTATATGAAATGAGCCATAATAATTCTTCTTACCAAACGGGATGATTATTGCGGCGAATTCCCTGTCTGCCGACAGGCAGGCATGTGGCCAAAAACAATAAAAATAAACACATGAAACGTTATATAATCCTTTTTTTATGTCTCGCTGCTGTAGTCTTTGCGTCGGCGCAGCAGTTGATGACATCTTCGCTGTTTGATCAGCATGGCAACCTGCACAATCCCGCCACTGCCGGTGCCAGCAAGCATGGCACCATCGGCGCATCTTACAGAAAAATGTGGGATGGTATTGATGGTGGCCCGCAAACAACTCTCGTATTTGGTTCAGGATATCTTAGCAATGCCAAAATCGGTGTTGGAGGATATTTGTATAGTGATGTTACAGGCCCCACAAAACGAACAGGGATGCAGGCGGCATTTGCCTATCATATTCCCATGGCAAATGATGCAAGTTTTTCATTGGGTTTAGAAGCAAGATTTCAGCAGTTTGCTATTGATAAAATAAAATTGCAGCAGTCGTTGGGTAGTAATGACCCGGTGTTGGCCGGACAAGACAGCCGCTTTAAAGGTGATGCCGGTTTTGGAATGGCCTATACCGGGAAAAAATTACAAATAGGTGTATCAGCAAGTCAATTGATACAGTCAAAACTTGATTTTTATACAGGCAACCTGACCAGGACAGAGGAAGCAAGATTGTACCGCCACTTTTATCTGCATGGTAATTATAAAATTAGTGCCGATGCCGATACGAAAATTATTCCGAATCTATTATTCATTTACCTGCCTAATGCACCATTGGAGTTTCAGGGAGGTGTAAGAGTGGAGCACAGAGATGTGCTATGGTGGGGTGTTGCATTACGGGCAAGACAAAGCTGGATGCTATCTGCCGGTGTAAAAATTCAAAAGCGGTTTACCGTAGGTTATTGCTTTGATATTTTCACTACACCGTTAAGTGTGTTTGACGGTGGGTCGAATGGGCATGAGATTTTGATGAAGTATGATTTTTTAAAGTAGGGCTAAGAGAATAAAAGAGATAAAAGAGGCAAGGAGTTGATTATAAAACTCCTTGCCTCTTTTATTTTTTCTGCTACGCCGGGTATTCGTATAAATCAGTTACCTGGCACCATCACCTTTTCTATTTCCTCTCTTTTGTCCTCTTAGCAAAATTCAGTAAATTCGTAAACTATGGAAACCGTAGCACAGATACCTAAGTATAACTTAAACGAAGAGGAGGAAAAGAAACTCATCCTCCGGGAATACCGTTCACTACTAAAGGGGCTGAAAACTAAATTAAAACCCGGTGATAAAGACCTTATCCGTATGGCTTTTGAAATGGCCGCCGAAGCCCACAAAACGATGCGGAGAAAAAGCGGCGAACCCTACATTTTACATCCTATTGCGGTGGCTAAAATTTGTGCAGATGAAATTGGTTTGGGTGTTCGTTCTACTATTTGTGCTCTGCTCCACGACACCGTAGAAGACACTGATATTTCATTAGACGATGTAAAAAGGGAATTTGGCGAAGAGATAACCCGTATTGTTGATGGCCTCACAAAAATTTCCAACGTTATTGATGTAAATGCTTCGCAGCAGGCAGAGAATTTTAAAAAGATATTACTCACACTTACCGACGACCCCCGTGTAATATTGATAAAACTGGCAGACAGGTTGCATAACATGCGGACACTTGAAAGCATGAAAAGGGAAAAGCAGTTGAAAATTGCTTCAGAAACAGTGTATGTGTATGCACCACTGGCACACCGCATGGGTTTGTACAATATAAAAACTGAGATGGAAGATCTGGCGATGAAGTACATGGAGCCGGATGTATATAAAGACATTGCCAGGAAACTGGCTGAAACAAAAAAAGAAAGAACCAAATATATCAACGAGTTTATCAAACCCATTAAAGATAAATTAGACAAAGCTCATCTGAACGCAGAGATATACGGACGACCAAAAAGTATTCATTCCATATCGAATAAGATAAAAAAGAAAGGAGTGGAGTTTGAAGAAGTATATGACCTCTTTGCTATCCGTGCCATTTTAGATTCTCCACCCGAAAGAGAAAAAGAAGATTGCTGGAAAGTATATTCAATGATAACCGATGAATATACTCCATCACCAGAACGATTGCGGGACTGGTTAAGCAATCCTAAATCTAACGGTTACGAAGCACTGCATACTACAGTGATGGGACCAGAAGGAAAATGGGTGGAAGTGCAGATACGTACCAAACGGATGAATGAAATTGCAGAGAAAGGACTGGCTGCGCATTGGAAGTATAAAGAGGATGCTGCGGATGAAAGCCGTTTTGATAAATGGTTTCAGCAGATAAGAGAAGTGATCAGCAACCAGGAAACCGACAGCATAGATTTTTTGCAGGATTTTAAAACCAGTTTCCTCGCCGAAGAAATTTATGTCTATACACCTAAAGGCGATGTAAAAATGCTGCCTGTTGGTTCCACCGCATTGGATTTTGCATTCTCCATTCACAGTGCTATAGGTGTAAAAACAATTGGTGCGAAGGTGAACCACAAATTAGTTCCCATCAGTCACAAACTGCTTAGTGGCGACCAGGTAGAAATTATAACCAGCAACAAACAGAAAGCATCAGAAGACTGGCTTGGTTTTGTGATTACTTCCAAAGCAAAAGGAAGGATACGGGATGCTATGAAGGAAGAGAAGAGAAAAGTAGCGGATGAAGGTAAGTACACGGTGCAACGAAAATTAGAAGGAATGGGTGCTGCGTTTAACCAGCACAATATTGATGAACTGGTGCAATGGTATAAGCTTAGTTCCCATCTTGATCTGTTTTACCAGGTGTCGGTAAAAAATATTGACCTGAAAGACCTGAAAGATTTTAAAGTATTTGGCGATAAAATAGAATCGCCGAAGCCATTAAAAATACAATCAGAAAAAGGCGAATACATTCCACAGCCCGGAAAAAAAGATGCGGAGCTGATCATATTTGGAGAAAGCAGCGACAAGATTGTATATAACCTCGCCAATTGTTGCAAGCCCATTCCGGGTGATGATGTATTTGGATTTGTAACCACCGGAAAAGGATTAACCATTCACCGCACCAACTGTCCCAATGCTGCTAAGCTGCTCGCCAATTATGGCCACCGGGTGGTAAAAACAAAATGGGCAAAGAACAAAGAAATTTCTTTCCTTACCGGTATCAAAATAGTTGGTATGGATGATGTAGGGGTGGTTAATAAAATTACCATGTTAATTTCCGGCGAGTTGAAAATTAATATTTCCGCCCTTACCATTGAAGCCAAAGAAGGGTTGTTCGAAGGGAATATAAAACTGTATGTGCATGACAAAGAAGAGTTGGATACCCTTGTAAGTAGTTTGCTGGCCTTGCCCGGTATCGAATCAGTAGAACGATATGATATGGAGGATATTCCCTCCTGAGAAGCCGGGATTATTTAGAGACACTGGCATCTTTTTCATGTGGTAAAAATACTATAAAGACAAAAGGTATTCGATCTGCGATTGATATAGAAAACAAAAGCAGATTTTGCCCCATAATCAACGACCCGAAAAGTTAAAGAGCCGCCAATTTTCCTTACCTTGTTGACTTGTCTTTGGCAACTGATTAATATTAAATTAACCACTAACATTTATGAGATTTAACTGGCTGAAGTGTGTTGCCTTGTTATTTATTATTCTTGGATGTGAAAACGCTACAAAGGCTCAGGGTTATTCTTTTAATTGTGTAAGAGATACTATACTACCCGGATGCCCGGCCAATTTATGTTTTACCTTAAAGGGATTAATACCAGATCCGCACCGCCAGTCAACTAATTATGCAGTAAATAATCCAGCAACTTTACCAAGCTGCTTGTTGGCAAGCAGTAACCCCGGAATACCGGGACAACCTACTACACTTAATGTTGATGACAGGTATTCTCCTGCATTTCCTATCGGGTTCCCATTTGTTTTTTTTGGAACTCCTCAAAACAATCTGGTAGTAAGCAGTAATGGTTATCTTTCTTTTGATGTTTCATTAACCGGTACTTTTTCCCATTGGAATATTATTAATGGAGGCACTCCACAGAATTTGCCAAGCACTTTTTATGACAGGTCTTTAATCATGGGCCCATATCATGATATTGATGTTTCAATAGCCACATCTCCCACCAGGTTAATTTCTTACCAGACTTCTGGACTGGCTCCTTACCGAAAATGGACAATAACCTATTACAAAATACCCTTGTTTTCAGCGGCATGTAATAACCTGATTGAAAACACACATCAGATAACATTGTACGAATCTACAGGCATAATTGATGTAAATATTTATGACAAACAAATTTGTACCGGGTGGAACCAGGGACGGGCAATGGTCGGTGTACAAAATTTTAACCGTGACATAGGTGTGATGGTGCCTGGAAGAAGGGCAACAGATCCTCCCTGGGGTTCTATTGGTATGTTTGAAAGAATGAGGTTTGTGCCAATAGGAGGTACTCCACTTTTTCGCCGGGTAGAATTGTATAATATGGCCGGCACATTGATTTCTACCGGTACAACAGTACAGCTACCTACCGGCGACAGGGAAGCAAGTTTCCCCAATATCTGTGTACCACCGGGCACTTCTACACAATATGTTATCAAAGCTTTTTATGATAAAATTGATGATCCCACAGTAGAAATTTTTGGAACTGATACAGTAAGAGTAGATCGTTCACAAGGATTGGCTGCTGCTACCACTACAAGTGCTGCCAGTTGCGGTATGTCAAACGGTGTAATTAATGTAATAAATGTAAGCGGCGGAACACCGCCTTACCAATATTCAATAGATGGAACAACCTGGCAGTCAGGTAGTACATTTAACGGTCTTCCAGGGGGTAACTATACAATCTACATCAGGGATGCAAATGGAGTTTGCACAGCTACATACACCGCAACCATTGGTGTAATCAGCAACTTAACTGCCGCTACTATCAATACAGCTACCACTTGCTCAGGTGTAAATAACGGCACTATTACCATTTCTTCTTGTACAGGCATTGCACCATTCACTTATTCTTTAGATGCGGGGGCATTTCAAAGCGGTGCTTTGCCTTATACGTTCAGCAATCTTTCGCCGGGCAATCATACAGTAGTTGTAAGGGATGCAAGCGGCTGCATCACAAATACAATTTCTATTAATATAACTACTGGTACAGGCATTACTGCCACATCAACTGTATCTCCTACAGCATGCTCCGCCAATAATGGAACAATAACGGTAACAGCTTCTGCTGGTACTGCACCCTATACTTACCAGTTAGGTGCAGCTACTCCCCAAACTTCCAACGTATTTACAGGGCTTGCTGCAGGAACGTATACAATTACCGTAAGAGATAATGCAGGGTGTACCCGAACTATTACCCGTACGGTTACAAGCAGCACTGTAGTGTTCGCCACTACGGCTCCGGTAGCAGCTTCTTGTACTGGGGCTACTAATGGTTCTGTCACCGTTACTCCTACTAACGGCACCGGCCCATATACTTTTGTACTGGATGGTGTTACCACACAAACTGGTGCTACCAATACAGTATTTACAAACCTTACCACAGGTTCTCATACAGTGGTGATAACGGATAACCCAACCGGATGTATGAGTAATACCATAACTTTTAACATTGGGGCCGGGCCAGGATTTACCATTTCAGCACTGGGGGCTGGTACTAGTTGCAGCGGGGCCACTAATGGTTCTATTACCGTTACAGCATCAAGCGGTGTCGCTCCTTTTACTTATTCAATAGACGGCGGCCCCGGAGTAACAGGGCCATCTCCTTACACAATCACCAATGTAGCTGCGGGTACACATACAGTAACGGCAACCAGTAGTGTTGGTTGTACATCCAATACCACTATTGTAACAGTAGCAGCAGGCCCGCCATTTGCAACAACAGCCGGCAAGACAGATGCTTTATGTAACAGCAGTGCCACAGGAATAATTACCGTTACACAACCAACAATGGGCATTGCACCTTATCAATATTCGTTAGATGGAACTACCTGGCAGGCAAGCAATATTTTTCCGGGGTTAACAGCAGGAACTTATACAGTCTATTACCGGGAAGGCAACGGTTGCCAGAATTCACAATCAATTACAGTTGGTGAACCTGCGGCATTAATAACTTCCAATTCATTTGTACCGGTTATTTGTAATGGACAAAGCAATGGAATCATCACCATTTCTGCCGGTGGTGGTATTGCACCATACCAGTATTCTATCAATGGCGGAACAACCTGGCAAAACAATAATGTATTTAATGTTGCAGCAGGCACCCATACCATCACTATCCGGGATGCAAATAGTTGCATCACCACACAAACTGTTAACGTTACAGAACCGGCTCTATTAAACGCAACTTCTATTAACGGTGCCGCCAGTTGCGATGGTGGAAACGATGGAAGAATAACTATAACAGCAAGTGGTGGTAATACTGCTTACCAGTACTCAATAGACGGTACCACTTTCCAGGCTTCCAATATATTTAATGTGGGCCCGGGTAACTATACTGTTACAGTAAGAGATAATTTGGGTTGTACTGCCAGTTTCAATACCTCAGTTTTGCTGGGCAGCAATTTTACATTGCTGCGCCAGGGAGATACTACTATTTGTGAAGGAACATCAAAACAATTGTCATTAATATCCAATGCCACACAATATAGCTGGACACCGGCCACCGGCCTCAGCAGCACCACCATTCCTAACCCTGTTGCCAATCCCGTAGTAACAACGCAATACATCGTTACTGCTACACTCGGTCGCTGCAGTGATAATGATACAGTAATAGTAAATGTAAACGCAGCCCCAATACCCAATGCAGGGGTTGATGGATTTATTTGTTACGGGCAAACATATCAGATGCAAGCTTCCGGTGGAACTGTTTATTCATGGTCGCCGAACACTTACTTAAATAATGCTTCCATTGCTAATCCAATATCTGCTGCGGGAAGAGACATCATTTATACTTTATCAATACTATCCGACATCAATGGATGTGCTTCACTCACAACTGATCAGATAAGGATTGATGTAACGCCGCCTATTAAAGTAAAAACATTCCCTTACGATACGATTGGTTACACTGGCGATCAGTTTCAGTTGCTGGCTGTTCCATCAGACAGCGATGTGATAACTTATGTATGGACTCCATCCACAGGTCTCAGCGATTCAAGGATTGCCAACCCTGTTGTTACGGTAGGTGCCACGGGTGATGTAACGCAATACCAGGTCACCGCTTCCACCATTGCTGGTTGTAAAGGTGAAGGGTATTTAACAGTAAGGGTGTATAGAGGCCCGGATATTTATGTGCCAACAGGATTTACACCCAATGGCGATGGAAAAAATGACAGGTTTACACCATTCCCGGTAGGGATGAAGAGTTATAACTATTTCCGGATATATAACCGCTGGGGTCAGATAGTATATTCTTCCACCAAACTGCATGACGGCTGGGATGGAAAACTGGGAGGAAAAGATCAGCAAAGCGGTGTATTTGTCTGGATGATAGAAGGTGTAACTAAAGATAACAGGGTAATAACCAAGAAGGGGACAATAGCCCTTATCAGGTAATCACAAGATGCTGGCTGGGGGCTGATCATTAATACCTGTTACTGGATGTTGTAGAGTAAATTCTACTGTATTTTGTTTAACTTGCTGCCTTCCCCGGCCCGTATAATCACTGATGCAACTGTACGTTTTATGAAACTAAAACTGTTGAAGTTTTCTATAATAGTGGGATGCCTGATTTCCATTACCGGCAAATTGGAGGCGCAGAGTTTTTCTTTTAATTGTGCCAGGGATACAATGGTGCCCGGATGCCCGGCTAGTTTATGTATCACTCTTAATAATATAATTCCTGACATACGGCGTGTAACGGGTCCAGGCGTTACATATGCAGTCAACCCAGTTAACCTACATGCAAATAGCTGCGTACCTACCTATGTAGAACCGAATGATCCCGCAGGAACACCTACTAATCTAACCGTTGATGATACATATAGTGGTGTTATTAACCTTGGTTTTCCCTTTCCTTTTTTTGGTACGGTTTATACTAGTTTAGTTGCCAGTACAAATGGCTATGTTAGTTTTGATGTATCAAGGGCAGGGTTATTTGCACATTGGGCTATCAACAATGATTTGCCTAGTGCAGTTTACGACAGGTCAACAATAATGGGTGTATATCATGATCTTGATCCATCCGTAAATACATCTCCAACCCGGAGAGTTCAATATCAAATGTGGGGAGTAGCCCCTCAACGAAGATGGGTATTGAGTTTTTATAGGGTACCGTTGTTTGGTGGCGCCTGCAATGCTTCTTTTGAAAACACACACCAGATTATTTTATACGAATCAACAGGGATAATTGAAGTAAAAATAAACAGTAAGCAAACTTGCGCTGCCTGGAACAATGGAAGGGCTATTGTTGGAATTCAGGATGATACCAGGACACAAGGAATTATGGCTCCTGGTAGAACGGGCCTTGGTGGTCCCTGGTCAGTCCCTGCCGGCTCTCCTGAAAGTTGGAGATTTGTGCCTACGGGTGGAACCTCGCTTTTTAAAAGAGCTGAGTTAATTGATTTAGGGGGGACTATTTTAGCCAGCACACCAGGTACTGGTACAGCCGGAAGTATTGGTAATGGTAAATTGAATATTTCTTTTCCAAATATTTGCCCCCCTGCTGGTGCTATTACAACATATATTGTCCGTTCCGTTTATGAAAAAATTGACAATTCAGCTATTGAAGTCTTTGGTTTGGATACAATTCGGGTGAACCGGGCTGCCGGGCTTACCGGAACAGCAAGTTTTTCAGCAGGGGCATGCGGGGCTAATAATGGAGTTATCACTGTATCAGGTATTGCAGGAGGCACACCCGGATATGAATATTCAATTATAAACGGCCCTGGTGGTATCACCAGACCCTGGCAATCGAGCAACGTATTTACAGGGCTTGCACCTGGAACCTATACTGTACAGGTAAGAGATGCCAGTCTTTTATGCACCCTCACTTTAACTGTTGTTGTGGGCCAAACTGGGTTCTTAACGGCAAGTGCCACTGGAAATGCCACCACCTGTGCCGGGCAAAACAATGGAACTATTGATGTGAACACTCCAGGAGGTGGGACTGGTCCTTATTCTATTTCTCTCAATGGCACTCCAGTACCCGGAACTTTTCCACTTCCTACCACATTAACTGGTATAGCCGCAGGCAATTATAATGTAGTCGTTACCCATGTTCCTTCTGGTTGTACAGTTCCTGCCCCAATAGCAGTAACAGTTGGTGTAGGACCTGGTGTAACAGGGGATGTACTTTCTACAACTCCTGCCTCTTGTTTTTCGGCCTCTAATGGAACGGCAACTATAAGACCAACGGCAGGGGTTGGGCCTTTTACTATGCAATTGTTTCCTGGCGGAACTCCGATAACAGGTATTACAAGTCCATATACTTTTATTAATCTTCCTGGTGGTTCAGGGTCTTCTGTACGAATTACTGACGCATTAGGATGTAATTCTTCCTTAATACCTATTACTATTCCATCGGGAAACAACAGTTCTACTGCTGTTTCTACGGCAAGTTGCGGGCCATCAGGAGGAACGATTACTGTAACACCTACTGGAGGCACAGCTCCTTATAGATATAGAATTGATCCTGTTGCCCCAGCGGGTCCTATAGGCATTTGGCAACCCAGTAACGTATTTACAGGACTTACGCCTGGAACTTATCGGGTGTACGTAGAACATGGCGATTTTAATTGTTTGTCTATAGCAAACCCTAATCCTATAACTATAACTGCTGCCCCTGCTTTATCAGGTAACGTAACTTCAACTAATATAACCCCGTGCAGCGGCGCAACAAATGGAAGTATAACTGTAACACCAACATCTGGCACAGCACCCTATACTTATTCAATAAATGGAACAACATGGGTTGGCAGCGGTAACGCTAATTATACTTTTTCCGGGTTAGCCGCCGGGTCTTATACCGTTTATTTCCGGGATGCCGCTGGTTGCCAGTTTTCGCAACCAGTAACATTAACTCAACCTGCACCTATTTCTTTCACCACTGCTTCTACTGCTCCTACCTGTAATGGTGCTTCTAACGGAACACTTAGAGTAACCGTTGCAGGTGGTGGTACTTTTGGTTTTTCAATTGATAACGGTGCAACATTTAATAATTATACTTCCCCTCATACCTTCACAAATCTTGGATCTGGAGGGTATAGTATTGTTGTCAGAAATGCAGCTGCTCCATTCTGTCCAACAGCATCTGTTTTAGAAAGTGTGCCACCTGGTCCAACACTCACATTTATCACATCTATTATCCCTACCTCTTGTCCGGGAGCTACAAATGGTTCAATAACAGTTACACCATCTATAGGTGCAGTATCAAATACATACACACTTACCGGCACTGTAAATACCAGTGCAACATCCGGGGGGCCATCTTATATTTTTTCAAATTTACCAGCAGGCACATATCAAGTACAGGTGCTAAACTCTTTTGGATGCAGTTCACCAGTAAGTGCAGACATTATTGTACTAAATGGCCCCGCACTAACCGCTACTGCGACACCAACGGCTACAACATGCGGGGGTTTAACCGGAGTTATAACAGTGTCTGGAGTAACGGGGGGAGCATCGCCGTATCAATATTCAATAATTGCCGGCCCTACTATCCGCCCTAACCAGGCCAGTAACGTATTTACAGGATTGCCATCAGGTACTTATACTGTGAGAGTAGTAGATGCAGGTCTCGTTGCAATTGGTGCATCCTGCAGCATGACAATACCGAATGTGATAGTAAATTTGTCAACAGCAGCAACTGCGGCAGGAACATTAACAACCATAGCAACCTGCGGCGGTGCCAATGGAAGCATCACAGTGAATGTTCCATCGGGCGGTACAGCACCGTATCAATATTCCATCAATGGTGGAACGACGTGGCAGGCAAGTACAACCTTTTCTGGTCTTGCCTCCGGAACCTATACAATAACGATAAGAGATGCAGGAACAGTGGCATGCACGGCCACAATAGCTAATGTAACAGTAGGACAAACAACAGCGGTAGTTGCAGCAGGTACAACCACAACGATAGCGACATGTGGCAGTTCGAACGGAAGCATCACAGTGAATGTTCCATCAGGCGGTACAGCACCGTATCAATATTCCATCAATGGTGGAACGACGTGGCAGGCAAGTACAACCTTTTCTGGTCTTGCCTCCGGAACCTATACAGTAACGATAAGAGATGCAGGAACAGTAGCATGCACGGCCGCAATAGCTAATGTAACAGTAGGACAAACAACAGCGGTAGTTGCAGCAGGCACAACCACAACGATAGCGACATGTGGCAGTTCGAACGGAAGTATAACAGTGAATGTTCCATCGGGCGGTACAGCACCATATCAATATTCCATCAATGGTGGAACGACGTGGCAGGCAAGTACAACCTTTTCTGGTCTTGCTTCGGGAACTTATACAGTAACCATACGGGATGCAGGAACTGTGGCATGCATTGCCACAATACTCAATGTAACTGTAGGCCAGACATCAGCAGTTTCTGCTACACCTTCACCTACCGGTGCAACTTGTGGATTACCTAATGGTGTAATATCGGTAAATGGAGCAACAGGAGGTACTCCGCCTTATGAATATTCAATAGATGGAATAACCTGGCAAATAGGTAATGTATTTTCCAGTCTCCCTGCTGGAAATTATTCTGTAAGAGTAAGGGATGCAGGTGCTTCATGTATTTTCACTACTTCTGTTACTGTTTCTCAAACAGCAGCCATTACGGCTACTGCTACACCAACCGCAGCCAATTGCGGCGCCTCCACTGGTGCAATAACTATTACATTGCCAACTGGAGGAAGCGGTGCTCCTTACCAATATTCATTAGACGGAATAACATGGCAAGCTTCTAATACATTCAATGGCCTTGCCGGAGGAAGCTATGCAGTCAGGGTAAGAGATAATGGTGCAGTTTGTAGCACAACAATACCTGTTACTGTGTCGCAGACAGCAGCCGTAACCGCTACTACAAGTACTACAATTGCTAATTGTGGTTTACCAACTGGCAGCATTACAGTAAACCCTCCGGCTGGCGGTAGTGGCGGGCCTTATCAATATTCATTAGATGGAGTAACCTGGCAGGTCAGCAATGTTTTTTCATCGCTTGGTACAGGAAACTATACAGTTCGTGTAAGAGACAATGCAGGTATCTGTAGTATATCAATACCCGAAACTGTCGGTCAAACCTCACCAATCAGCGCAACAGTTGTTGCTAACAACGCAGCGACATGCGGAAACCCCAATGGCAGTATTTCCATAATAACTCCTTCAGGTGGAACAGCCCCTTATGAATATTCATTAGATGGAATAACCTGGCAATTCAGTAATACTTTTTCAGGTGTTCCTGGTGGAAATCTTACTATACGAATCAGAGATGCCAGCGGATCTTGTACGGCTACCATTGTTTTCACTTTATCACAAACACAGCCGGTTTCGGCTACTGCTACTCCAACGGCAGCCAATTGCGGTGGATCAACAGGAACTATTTCCGTTACATTAGCAACAGGCGGTAGTGGTGGGCCATATCAATATTCATTAGATGGAATAACATGGCAAGCTTCTAATACATTCAATGGCCTTCCCGGAGGAAACTATACGGTCCGGATAAGAGATAATGCTGCGATATGTAGCATAACAAGACTTGTTACCGTAGCACAAACAGCAGCAATAACATCAACATCAACATCAACTGCTGCTAACTGTGGTGCATCAACGGGTGGCATAACTATCAACGGGGCTACAGGTGGAAGCGGTGGACCTTATCAATATTCATTAGATGGAATAACCTGGCAGGGCAGTAATACATTTGCCGGCTTAGCAGGTGGAAACTATACTGTACGGGTTAGAGATAACGGTGCAGTTTGCAGTGTTACCATTCTAGTTATAGTAGCACAGACAGGAGCGGTTACAGCTACGGCATCTGCCACGGCAGTAGCCAATTGCGGCGCATCAACAGGAATAATTAATGTATCAGCCCCAACAGGCGGCACAGCTCCTTATGAGTTTTCATTGGATGGAATAACCTGGCAAACAGGAAATACATTTACTGGTCTTGCTGGAGGAAGTTATACAATAAGAGTAAGTGATGCTGGTGCTACATGTACGATTACTATTCCAGTTATCGTGGCACAGACAGCGGCACTTGCAGCAACTGCATCGGCCACTGCCGCTGCGAATTGTGGTGCATCAACAGGAGTTATTACAGTAGCACCACCAACAGGTGGTACAGCTCCTTATCAATATTCATTAGATGGGGTAACCTGGCAACCGGGCAATACATTTACTGCTCTTGCAGGAGGAAGTTATACAATACGGGTACGAGATAATGGCGCCGTGTGTACTATTACATTACCTGCTGTTACTGTAGCACAAACAGCAGCAGTAACAGCAACAGGAACATCAACTGCTGCTAACTGTGGTGCATCAACGGGTGGCATAACTATTAACGGGGCTACAGGTGGAAGCGGTGGACCTTATCAATATTCATTTGATGGAATAACCTGGCAGCCCGGCAATACGTTTACCGGCTTAGCAGGTGGAAACTATAATATAAGGGTTAGAGATAATGGAGCAATTTGCATCGTTACCTTACTGGTTAATGTAGCACAGACAGGAGCAGTAACCGCCACAGCATCTGCTACAGCATCTGCAAATTGTGGCATATCAACAGGAACTATTACAGTATCAGCCCCAACAGGCGGCACAGCTCCTTATGAGTTTTCATTGAATGGAATAACCTGGCAAACAGGAAATACATTTACTGGTCTTGCTGGAGGAAGTTATACAATAAGAGTAAGAGATGCTGGTGCTACATGTATTATTACTCTTCCGGTTACGGTAACACAAACAGCAGCCGTTACCGCTACAGCTTCTGCAACAGCAACAAGTTGTGGCACATCTACCGGTATCATTACTGTATCAGCCCCAACCGGCGGCACTGCACCTTATCAATATTCTTTAGATGGGATAACCTGGCAACCAGGAAATACGTTTAATGGCCTGGCTACAGGAAATTATACTGTCCGTGTAAGAGATGCAGGAGCAGTTTGTAATACAACTATCCCGGTAACAGTACCTCAAACTGGCAGCCTTGCAGCTACAACAACTACAAATGCGGCAGCCTGCACCGGAATAAATAATGGCTCAATAACAGTTACTACTGCGGGCGGTACCGGCCCATACACATTTGCAATTGATGGCGGTGCGGCAGTACCCGGCACTCTTCCTTATATGTTTACAAATGTTTCTGCAGGTAATCATATAGTAGTACTAACTGATTTGAGCAGCGGTTGTAATTCTGGTCTTCTAAATATTATTGTTGCTGCTGGTGCTGGTACAAGTGGTACAGCCAGCAGTACACTTACGGCTTGCCCTGTTGCTACAAATGGAACAATAACTGTTACAGCAACTGCGGGGACAGCCCCGTTTACTTTCCAACTTGATGCTGGGGCTCAGCAAGCTGGTGCAAGTCCTTTTACATTTACCAATGTAGCAGCAGGTACTCATACAATTATCATCAGGGATAATGCCGGTTGTTCATTTACTATCAATCACAACGTTGTAGCAGGGCCGGTATTGGCGGCTACAGCTGCTTCAACAGCCACTTCATGTACTGGGGTTACTAATGGAACGATAACAGTAACACCAACAAATGGCACTGCTCCATATACCTATTCACTAGATGGCGCAGCTTTTGTAGCCGGTGCTGCTCCATACACATTTACGAATGTTACACCCGGTGCACATACGGTTGTAGTAAGAAATGCTGCCGGTTGTTTAACCAATACGATCAATGTAACAGTAATTGCGGGTTCTTTATTAACAGCAACAGCAACTCCAACAGCTACATCATGTAGTGGTGCTACCAACGGAAGGATAACAATAACACCGACTGGCGGAGTTGCACCTTACTCTTTCTCCTTAGATGCTGCTGCTGCTGTTACCGGCGCAATTCCTTATACGTTTAATAATGTTGCGGCAGGTCCACATACAATAGTTATGACGGATGGAGCTGGGTGTATAACCAATGCCATTAATGTAACAGTATTAGCAGGGCTTCCATTAACAACAACCGTGAGCAAAACAGATGCTTTGTGTAATGGAGGTGCTACCGGAACAATTACAGTTACGCAACCAGTTATTGGTGTAGCACCTTATCAGTATTCATTAGATGGAATAACCTGGCAGGCTGGCAATACTTTCAATGGTCTTACAGCAGGTCCTTATAATTTATTTTACAGAGAAAGTAATGGATGTCAAGGCACACAATCCATTACTGTTAATGAACCGGCAGCATTAACTGCATCTGCAACAACAGTTGCAGTAGTATGTAACGGACAGAACAATGGTACAATCACTGTAGCTTCTGCTGGCGGTGTGTCTCCTTATCAATATTCTATTAATGGCGGAACAACCTGGCAAAATAGTAATGTATTTACTGTAGCAGCAGGTTCGTATACTATCAGCATCCGTGATGTAAATAATTGTATTATCACAAGACCAGTTACCGTTACAGAACCGATTGTGTTAACAGCAACACCTGCAATTGTTGCAGCAAGTTGTAATGGCGGAAATGACGGAGTAATAACAGTAACAGCTAGTGGAGGTAATGCAGGTTACCAGTATTCACTAGACGGAATTATTTTCCAGGCTTCCAATGTATTTAATGTAGGACCGGGCAACTACACAGTTACAGTAAGAGATAATCTTGGTTGTACTGCTAACTTTGCTGCAACTGTTGGTTTGGGCAGCAATTTTGTATTGGTGGCACCACCCAATCCATTGATCTGCGAAGGAACATCAACACAATTGATATTAAACTCTAATGCTACTCAATATTCATGGACGCCAGCTACAGGTCTTAGCAGCACTACAGTTGCGAATCCTTTTGCTAATCCGACTGTAACAACAACATACACTGTGACTGCAACGTTTGGTCGTTGTACAGGCACTGCAACTGTTACGGTGAACGTAACCCCGGCACCAATCCCAAATGCGGGGCCTGACGGTGTGTTATGTTATGGACAAACATATCAGTTGCAAGGTTCGGGAGGTACACAGTATGCATGGTCTCCTGCTACTTATTTAAACAATACTTCCATTTCAAATCCCTTATCATCTGCCACAAGAAATATTACTTATACCTTATCAATATTATCTGACATTAATGGATGTGCTTCGTTGGCAACAGACCAGGTTAATATAGTTGTAACACCTCCAATTACAGTAAGAACATTTCCTTACGATACGATTGCACATTCAGGAGATCAGTTTCAACTCTTTGCAACTGCGTCTGATAGTACTGCTACCAATTACATCTGGACACCAGCGAATGGGTTAAACAACACCGGAATTCGCAATCCACTTGTAACTGTAGGAGCTGCCGTTGGTGATGTTATACGCTATCAGGTCATTGCCACCACAGCAGCCGGTTGCCGTGGCGAAGGTTACGTAACGATAAGAGTGTATAAAGGCCCGGATATTTATATACCAACAGGGTTTACGCCAAACGGAGATGGTAAGAATGACAGGTTTACACCTTTCCCGGTGGGCATGAAGAGTTACAATTACTTCAGAATCTTTAACCGCTGGGGACAAATGATATTTTCTACAACCAGGCTGCATGATGGTTGGGATGGTAGACTAGGGGGTAGGGATCAGCAAAGTGGTATTTATGTTTGGATGATTGAAGGAGTGACAAACGATGGCAGAGTTATAACAAGAAAAGGAACTGTAAGCCTGATAAGATAAAACCGCCACCTGGCTGACGTATTGGAAAATCTTCAATCCTGATTAAATAAAATTGGTATAGTTAACAAGTAAGTTTTAATTGGGTATAAAAATTACCAGAAGCCGCCGATTTAATATGGCGGCTTTTTAATGAAGCCTTATTTTTGCCTGCCTGCCGAAGTCTTCTTTTAAAATTTACGAAGGCAGGGCCGCATATAAATTTAATATCCAGCAAATGGTAGATGTAATACTTGGCCTCCAATGGGGCGATGAAGGAAAAGGAAAAATAGTTGATTTTTTTGCTAAAGATTATGATGTAGTGGCCCGGTTTCAGGGTGGGCCCAATGCAGGGCACACTTTATATGTAAACGATAAGAAGGTAGTGTTGCACCAAATTCCTTCCGGTGTTTTTCGGGAAGGTATCATTAACCTGATTGGTAACGGTGTAGTGCTTGACCCTGTTACTTTAAAAAGAGAATGTGATACGGTAGCCTCATTTGGTATTGACCTGAAGAAGAATCTCTTTATTGCGGAAAGGACACATCTTATTCTGCCTACTCACCGGGCATTAGACAAAGCCGCTGAATTATCAAAAGGAACACAAAAAATAGGTTCTACTTTAAAAGGTATTGGCCCTACTTACATGGATAAGACTGGCCGTAATGGCTTACGGGTGGGTGATTTGCTGGACAAAAATTTTACTACATCCTATATCAAACTCAGGCTAAAGCACCAACGTTTGTTGGATAATTATAATTTCCAGGAAGACATTACGGCATGGGAGGAAGAATTTTTTGAAGCCCTGGAATTTTTAAAAGAACTGAATATCGTCAATGGCGAATACTTCATCAACAAACAGATAAAAGCCGGAAAAAGAATCCTCGCAGAAGGGGCGCAGGGCAGTATGTTGGATATTGACTTTGGTACTTTTCCTTATGTTACATCATCCAGCACTATTTCTGCAGGCGTTTGCAGCGGTTTAGGTATTGCACCTCAACATATAAGAGATGTTATAGGTGTTACAAAGGCTTATTGTACAAGAGTCGGAGGCGGTCCTTTTCCTACCGAACTTGAAAACGAAATAGGTGAAGAGTTAAGAAAAACGGGGAATGAGTTTGGAGCCACTACAGGCCGCCCCCGTCGCTGCGGCTGGATAGACCTTGTGGCATTGAATTTTGCCTGTATGATAAACGGGGTAACAAAAATTGTTATGACCAAAGCGGATGTACTGGATGGGTTTAAAGAATTGGAAGTCTGCACGGCTTATAACATAAAAGGAAAAGAGAGCCTGGAAATACCCTTCCAGATGGATAGAATAAAGCCGGTGCCACAATATAAAGCCTTTGCCGGATGGAACATAGACACCAGTGCAGCGAAATCCTATTCCGCCTTGCCTGATACTATGAAAAGCTATGTTAAGTTTATTAATGAATACCTTGGCGTAAATATTCATTTTATTTCCAATGGACCGGGCCGGGATCAGATTGTGGAGGTAGATTAACTAACCTGGTACATTGGATACTAAAAAATAAATGGTTTAAAATTTGGCGAATTAAAAACTTCGCTGAAATTTTACAGCATCAATCCTGTAAAGACTATGACATTAAAACCTGATAACGAAAAAAAGACCCCGGCGAAAACTATTTCTGCCTCAGAGAAAGCAGCTGCTAAAAAGCCATCACCAAAACCTGCTAAAAAAGAGGAAGAGGATGATGAAGATGATGATTTTGAAGATGATGAAGATGTGAAGCCTGCAAAAAAAGGAGTGAAGACCGCTTCTTCAAAAAAGAAAGGTGAAGATGACGATGATGAAGAAGTGGATGACAAACCCGATGATTGGGAAAAACCCGAAGAGGAAGAAGAATGGGATCCAGACTTTGAAGAGTTTGATGTTCCCAAATCCAAAGGAAAAAAAACCGGAGGTGCTGTTGGTAAAAAAGCCAGTGAGGAAGAAGATGATTTTAAAATAGATGATGAATTCAAAGACATGTTCAACGATAAGGACATGGACGATGATGAAGATGACGATTATTAAAACCCCAACCCCCTTCAACCAGGGGGAAGAATAAATTGATTAACACAACTTCAACTGATTGCACTTTTCCGATAAGTGATTTTGAACAGATGAAGGAAAAAGTGTTGAACTGGTCACAACAGTTCAACACTTTTTGTTTTTTAGATAATCATCAATACCACATAGAGCCACACTCGATGGAGTGTTTGCTGGCGGCAGGAGTAAAGCGACAATTGAAAACAGATGCCGGGAATGCCCTAAATCAATTACAACAGTTTATTGATAACCGGTCTGACCAGCCCGGTCTGACGGGTTGGCTATTTGGACACCTCAGTTATGATTTGAAAAATGAAATAGAAGAACTTTCATCGGCTAATCCGGACAAGATTCAGTTTCCGGATTTGTTTTTCTTTGAACCAGAAATTGTTATCAGGCTGGCAGCAAATGAAATAATTATAACGGCCAATGATCCGGAAGCGGTATTTGCTGCTGTGCAAAATACTATCCGGCAGCCCATCATTTCAGTAAGCCCGGTTATTATTCAAAACCGGCTTTCGAAACAGCAATACATTTCCATCATCAATAAACTGAAGCAGCATATTCTTCGGGGAGATTGTTATGAGATTAATTTTTGCCAGGAATTTTTTGCAGAGCATGCAAGCATTAACCCGGTGGATGTTTACAAGAAACTAAGTACACTTTCTCCTAATCCTTTTTCTGCTTTATACAAAATCAATAACCGGTGGTTGCTTTGCGCCAGCCCAGAAAGATTTATAAAAAAACAGGGCAACAAAATTTTATCTCAACCTATTAAAGGAACATCCAAAAGAGTTGTCAACAATAATAAGGAGGATGAGTTGAATAAGACGGAACTATTCAATAGCCCAAAAGATCGTTCAGAAAATGTAATGGTGGTTGATCTGGTAAGAAATGACCTGGCAAAAGTGTGTGAGGAAGGCACCGTGCAAGTAGATGAACTATATGGTGTTTATTCATTTCCGCAGGTGCACCAGATGATTTCAACCATAAGTGGCGAACTGAAAAAGGATATACTGTTTACAGAAATAATCCGTTCAACTTTTCCAATGGGTTCTATGACAGGGGCCCCCAAATTGAAGGTGATGAAACTGATAGAAGAGTATGAACAAACAAAACGGGGAATTTTTTCAGGAGCTGTTGGGTACATTTCTCCCAATGGAGACTTCGATTTTAATGTAGTGATACGAAGCATCATGTATAATGCTGAATCAAAATATCTTTCTTTCCAGGCCGGTTCTGGTATTACATTCTATAGCAATCCTGAAAACGAATGGGAGGAGTGTTTGATGAAAGTGGAGGCTATGAAGAAAGTGCTGGAGGAAAAATAGCTCTGGTTACTTTGTACCTGAGTTAGATGATTTGAGAAGCATTTGTAAACTCTCATCCAGTATCTCATATCTTTTTGCCACAAAAAGATTCATCTTTTGAGTCGGTAGCCGCAATTGATATTTGCCTTCGATAGCAATCTTATTATCAAAACCGGGATTATACCGGTCGAAAGTAGCTCTGTCTAACTCAGTGTATTTTAAAATAACCGCAGAATTAAAGCGACCGGATATGTTGTAAGCAATTGAATTGCTCATTTCATCTTCTTTCAAATCAGCACTGCTGCCAATTACCAGCAAGTCCTTCATTTCAGATTTTGTAACAGTAGTGATGCCACCTTCACCTTCGAATATATAATGGGTACCAATGAATTTTTTTACATGGTTCATAGATTCCACCGGAAGATTGTATTGCAGCTTCCAGAAATCTTTGCTTCCACCACTTTTGCGTATGGCTTTATCAACATTGCCCGGCCCACCATTATAAGCGGCAAGAACCAACAACCAGTCGCCATATTTTTGGTACAAATTGGTAAGCAACCTTGCGGCAGCATGAGTGCTTTTTACATAATCCAGCCTTTCATCATTGCCCCTTCTGATGCTCAGCCCATATTCCTGTGCAGCCGCAGGCATAAAAGCCCAGGGGCCGCAGGCACCAGCCCAGGAAATAGCGTTATATTTCAGACCTGATTCAATAACTGCCAGGTATTTCATTTCTTTTGGAATGCCGTGCTGGCTCAATACATCATCCATCATATCGAAATAAGGCTTTGCCCATTCCTTCATGTTCATGAAGCCTTTTTTGTTCCTGCCTATATAATTTTGAATAAAAGTAACACCCATTGGATTCAGCCTCGCACCATTTAGACCATCCCCGGTTACGGCGGTAGTAAAAAGGTTTTTAAACCCCAGTTTAGGATTATTTACGGCCAATTTATCCAAGCTCAGAGAATCTTTGTTAATGCTTGTATCAGCAATAACAATCTTCCTGTCAAGGGTCTGTTGTATGCCGGTAGCTCTTGATGCCTGAACTAAGGAAAAGCCCAGAACAGCCATTATTGATATGTGCTTAAATTTTCTCAAACAATCTGATTAATAGTCTTTTACACAGCTTCTGGCCTCAAAAGGAGGTTTGAAACTTGCAGCAAAGGTACTTCATTAAACCGGTTTGCCATCAACTGAAGACTGAAAGGCATACCGTTACTATGCTTAAAAAGAGGAAGAGAAATAGCGGGAATTCCCACTAAATTGGCCATTACTGTATAGATGTCAGCAAGATACATAGCGATGGGGTCGTCCATTTTTTCGCCGGCTTTGAAGGCAGTAACGGGAGAAGTAGGGAGAAGAATAAAATCGAAGTCGTTGAAAATCAATTGGATTTTTTCTGTTAAAATTTTCCTCACTTTTTGGGCCCGGGTAAAGTATGCATCGTAATATCCGGCACTTAAAACGAATGTACCCAGCATGATTCTCCGCTTAACTTCTTTGCCAAAGCCGGTGGACCGGGACTGCTTGTAGAAATCAGGCAAACCGATAGCTATCGGTTCAACTCCCGACGTTGGTGTACGATAGCCATATTTCACCCCATCAAACCTGGAGAGGTTAGAAGACGCTTCGGCAGTTGTAAGTACATAATAAGCAGGAACGATGTAGTCGAGTAATTCAAACTGAACAGCTTTTACTTCATGTCCATCCTTTTGCAAACCCTCCATTTTTTTTTGTATGGCGGCAGAAATCTCCGGGTCTATGCTTGCATGATTCAATGCTTCTTCGAAATAAGCAAACCGGAATTTTTTATTGGTTAATAACTGCGATGAATAGGCAGGCACCTCTTTATGCGAAACAGTGCTGTCATATTCATCAGCTCCGGCCATTACTTCCAGCATCAAAGCTACATCGGCGACGGTGTTTCCAAAAATTCCAATCTGGTCAAATGAAGATGCATAAGCAATCAAACCGTAACGGGAAATTCTTCCATAAGTTGGCTTTAGTCCAATGATGCCGCAAAAATCTGCCGGCTGACGAACAGAGCCACCCGTATCACTGCCTAATGACACCATACAATGACCAGCCTGCACGGCAACAGCGGAACCACCGGAAGAACCACCGGGAACTCTTGTTTCATCCAATGCGTTCAGCACTTTGCCATACGCAGAGTTTTCATTGGTAGAGCCCATAGCAAATTCATCACAATTGAGATTACCTATGATGATTGCATCTTCTGCCAATAATCTTTCCACGGCAGTAGCGGAATAAATCGAAGTAAAATTTTTGAGAATACCAGAGGAAGCAGAAATTTTGTGGTCCTTATGACAGATAACATCTTTCAATCCAATTACAACACCGTGCAGTTTACCTATTGGATGGCTGCCTCTTCTTTTCTCATCCAACTTCTTTGCTTTTTCAATAGCTTCATCGGCATATACTTCAATAAAAGCATTGAGATGTTTAGTTGCATTGATGCGCTGCAGGTAATGTTCCACTGTTTGTAAACAGGTTACATTTCCTTCCTGTAATTGGGCATGATATTGCTCAATGGAAGTGAACTCAAACAAGTGAGATAGCTTTTTTGCGTAAGGAAAATTCGTTAAGAAGTTTACTCTTTTACAGAGTTCTTTACATCACTTGCACTTTCTTCTATTTCCTTCTTCACATTGCTTTTGGCATCGTTAAACTCACGGACACCTTTTCCTAATCCACGCATCAGTTCGGGTATTTTGCGACCCCCGAATAACAGCAACACGATAACCAGTATAATAATGATTTCGTTAGTGCCAAGCATTCCTATTAATGTAGGTTGTATCATAATCATGAAAATTAGAATTCAAAGATACTAAGTACTGAAAAATAAAGGAATATTTAGTTATAAGTGCCGGTAAATAATAAAAAAGCCCCGATCTCGTTTCAAACGAGACGGGGCTTTCCAAATATTTTAATGAAAAATTACTTTGCAACTTCAGCAACAGCCTTGCGTTTTTCACGGATTCTTGCACTCTTACCGCTACGGGTACGCTGATAGAACAATTTAGCACGGCGAACGTTACCTGTCTTATTCAAAACAATTGAATCAACGTTTGGAGAAAAGAATGGGAAAACCCTTTCTACACCAATACCGTCAGATATTTTACGAACAGTAAAACTGGCTGTAGCACCATTGCCTTGTTTTTTGATAACATCACCTTTAAAAGACTGGATCCTCTCCTTGTTACCTTCAATGATTTTGTAGTTAACAGTAATGTTATCACCAGCTTTGAATTTCGGGAATTCTTTTTTGCCTGTCAACTGCTCATGTACATATGCTATAGCGTTCATAATCCTTATTTTTAGGGAGGGCAAAGGTAGGGGTTTTGCGTTAATTAGTTAATTTGTTGATTGGTAAATTAGGTGTCAAATCTGATATTTTTTTCTTTGATTGCTAATATCCTAATTCCCAACCCGCCTGCCGGACGGGTAGGTACCCAATTAACCTTTACCTCGCCACATTCACTGCTCTTTTCTCCCTTATCACCGTCACTTTTATCTGGCCGGGGAAGGTCATTTCGGTCTGTATTTTCTGAGCAATTTCAAAGGAAAGCCTGTCAGACTCCTGGTCGGTTACTTTATCAGCTTCCACAATTACCCTTAACTCACGGCCCGCCTGTATGGCATAGGCCTTTTCAACACCAGTATAAGCCATTGCCAATGCTTCAAGATCTTTGATACGTTGCAGGTACTGCTGCATAATTTCCCGGCGGGCACCTGGTCTTGCACCACTGATCGCATCACAAGCCTGAACGATGGGGGAAATAACAAACTGCATCTCCATCTCATCGTGGTGGGCACCAATCCCATTTATTACAGCAGGGTTCTCACCATATTTCTCAGCCAGTTTTGCTCCTAATAAAGCATGGCTCAATTCACTTTCTTCATCCGGTACTTTACCAATATCATGTAGCAAGCCAGCTCTTTTAGCCAGTTTTACCATATTTTGGTTGAGACCCAGTTCGGCAGCCATGGTAGCACAGAGGTTGGCTGTTTCACGGCTGTGCATCAATAAGTTTTGGCCGTAAGAAGAACGGAATCTCATCCTTCCCACCATTCTTACCAATTCTTTATGCAGGCCATGGATGCCCATTTCAATCACGGTTCTTTCTCCAATTTCCATTACTTGTTCATCAATTTGCTTCTTGGTTTTTTCAACCACTTCTTCAATTCTTGCAGGGTGAATACGACCATCGGCTACTAACCGTTGTAAACTCAACCGGGCAATTTCACGACGAAGGGGATCGAAGGAAGAAAGCAGGATTGCTTCAGGAGTATCATCCACAATCAGGTCAACGCCGGTGGCAGCTTCTAAAGCCCGGATGTTACGGCCTTCACGACCAATAATCTGGCCTTTTATTTCATCACTTTCAAGGTTGAAAACGGTAATGGTATTTTCAATGGCCTGTTCGGCAGCAGTACGCTGTATGGTCTGAATGATAATTTTCCTGGCTTCTTTGTTGGCCTTTTGTTTGGCATCATCAATAATCTCTTGCTGTATGCCAATGCCTTGTGTGTGGGCTTCACTCCGCATGCCTTCTATCAACTGGTTTTTTGCTTCTTCGGCAGAAAGACCAGCTATTTTTTCCAGCCGACGATTATGCTCTTCAGTATGTTTCTCCAGTTCAGCTTTTTTATTGGTAACTACATCAATCTGACGATTGAGGTTTTCTTTAATGACATCATTTTCTTTTATCTGCTTGTCAAGAGAAACTTCCTTTTGCGTTACAGATTGTTCTTTCTGCTTTGCACGGTTCTCACTGTCATTTATTTTTTTTGTTTTTTCCAGTACGTCTTTATCATGTGCAGATTTCATTTGCACAAAACGTTCTTTAGCCTCCAACTCTTTTTCTTTCCGGATAGTTTCGGCTCTTAACTCAGCTTCTCTGAGAATGGTTTGCGACTGTAATTCTGCTTCTGCTACTTTTCTGCTGGTGTCTTTGGCAAAAATTAATTTACCCACTATGAGGCCGACTATGAGGGCGGCAACACCGATGATGATGTAAAGTATATTCGGGTCCATGAATGTTTTTGTTTAAATGTGGCACAATGCTATGCGTTAATAATAATTTTCCCGATGAAAAATCGGGATAATTAGCGAAGATACAAAACGGGGACTAATCCCGGAAGCCTCTTTGGAAATTGATTTACAAGTAGTTCAGATACTGAAATTTGGCCTTTTTTAGCCCTAAGGGGTATTGGTACTTTGGAACTTCTTATTTTTCGACCAATTGGTTATCCAGCAACTTTTCAATAGCACCTAAACGGTCACTCAGGTTTTCTGTTACAATTCCAGCTGCCGCCCCTTCATGTTGTTCGGTAGCATACCAGATAAGTACCATTGCCACATAATCCTGCATATCCTTACCGGCAAACTGGGTTTTGAACTCAATAATCTTGTCGTTAACGGTTTTTAAGGTCTTTCTTACTACCTCTTCATCTTCTGGAGTAATTTTAATCCGGTAACTTCTGTCGCCAATAGTGGCGGATATGGCAATTAATTCACTCATAAAATTGCATTTTTCAAAATCATTTACTTATTTTAATTGTCCCATTTTAAGTTCATCCTTCCTGAGAAAGCATAAGGCTAAGTTCATTTCCCAGAAAAACGCTTTAAACAGCCACCAAAACAAACCTGGTTATGTTTGCCAAAATTAAGTCATCAAACTTTATTGATGCGTTGAAGTTTCAACTCTTTGCCCCCAAAGGCAATTGTGTCCGGGGAGTCTTAAAAGATGATACCGGGAGTATTTGCAGGACTATTGAAAAAGACATTAACTCAGACCGGGAAGAACTTACCTGGACAGGGCTAAATGATTTGCCTTATGGCAGATATACCCTCGAACTTTCGCAGGGCAATGATGAACCCGATAGCTATCGGGTGAAAATGAATTTGGTGAAGAGAGTGTAAGCTATTCTCCGAGCAATGTAATACAGCGATCAATTTCTTTCAGGTAGCCGTTTATTCTTTTTTCAAACTCCTTTTTATCTGCGTCACTCATATCACCAGCACTAACTTTTAAAATACTTACCTGTTGCTTTAATTCGTCAGCAGTTTTTTGCTGCACGGCAATTTTTGTCTGTGCAGCATCTAATTCTTCCTTCAGCTTGCTGTTTTCTTTTTGCACAGCGGCATGTTGCTTCAACAGTTGCTGAAGTTTATCCTGAATTCGTTTCAGATGTTGTTCGGTTGTGCTCATTTCCTGATTTCGGCTTGTAAATCTTTTTCCAATATCGTCATAATCTTGTTCATCCACCCATCAATTTCTTTATCGGTCAGTGTTTTTTCTTCGTCTAAAAAAGTAAAGTTAACGGCTACTGATTTTTTACCGGCACCCAATTTTTCACTTTCAAAAATATCAAACAGTTTGATGTCTTGTAGTTTGCCTGCCTGTCCGGCAGGCAGGTTCAGCTTTATTTTTTGCACTGTTTGCTGTACTTGTTCCCAAGCCAGTTCTTTTGGTACAATCATGGCAAGGTCCCGCTGTACGGCAGGGTATTTCGAAATTTCTTTTACAGCTTTTGTTTGTTTGGATGCCAGCTCTGATAACACAGCCCAATTGAGGGCGGCGAAAAATACCGGTTGTTTGATACCAAATTTTTCGAGGATGCTTTTCTTTACTTCACCTGCACTGGCGATGATTTGATTATTCAATTTGTAAACAATATGGTTATCAAGTTTCGGAACCTTTAAAACCTCTATAGCATCCGGGCTGATGCCCAATGATTTCAACACAGCATCAACCGCTCCTTTTAATGAATAAAAATCGGATGGGGCAGTTTTTTGTTTCCAGCTATCTTCATTTTTATTCCCCGTAATAACAAGACATAGTTTTTCTGCTTCGCTATATTTGCCGGGTCCTGATGTGTGATAGGCGTTACCAAATTCAAATAGTCGAAGTGAGTTGTTTTTATGATTCAGGTTGTGTGCAACTACCTCCAATGAAGTTTCAAAAAGCGAATTGCGGAGAATATTCAATTCTGCACTCAGGCTGTTTGTCATCCTTACCATGCTTTGCAATTCTTCTTCCGAGAAGTAAGCTGCGTTGGTAATGGAGTTGGTCATCATTTCATTGAAACCCTGGCCCACTAAATAATTAGCCACTTTTTCCCGGTACACTTCTTTGGCATAATTATCTTCTACCGCCGGGGTAATGGTAATTGCTTCCGGAATATCAATATTGTCTAACCCATCAATTCTTAAAACCTCTTCTACTAAATCGGCAGGCAAGCTGATGTCTGGTTTGTGATAGGGTACAGCTACTCTTAATTCATCAATTCCTTCTTTCAACACTTCAAAGCCCAGACTGTTGAGAATATTTTTCACCGAGTCAGGGTGATAATTTTTACCACTCAGTTTTTTAATGAAATGATATTTTATCGCCACTTCTGTTTTTGGTTTTGTTGTTGGATATACATCCACTATCTCTGATGCAATTTCACCACCACCAATTTCTTTAATAAGGTTGGCTGCTCTTTTCAACACATTCACGGTGGCAGAAATGTCTGTTCCTTTTTCAAAACGGCTGGCTGCATCGGTTCTTAATCCATGGCGAAACGAAGTTTTGCGGGTTGTTACCGCATCGAAGCAGGCACTTTCGAGAAAAATATTTTTAGTAGCAGAGGAAACACCACTGTGCAATCCACCAAAAACACCAGCGATACAGATACCTTCTTTTTCATCACAAATCATCAGGTCTTCAGAACTCAGTTTTCTTTCTTTTTCATCCAGTGTAACAAAGGTTGTTCCTTCCGGAAGGTTTTTTATTATAACTTTTTTGCCACCCAATGTATCTGCATCAAAAGCATGGAGTGGCTGCCCTGTTTCATGCTGAATGAAATTGGTAATGTCAACGATATTATTAATCGGCCTCAGCCCGATGGCTTTTAATTTTTGTTGTAACCATTTCGGAGATTCCTTAATGGTTACATTGGCAATACTTACACCTGAATAGCGGGGGCATGCAGTTGGGTTCTCCACCGTCACATCAATAGTGAGAGAAGTATTGTCAACTTTAAAACCATTGCTATTAGGCAATTTTGGTTTAAGGTCTTTTTTGTCGTGGTGACTTAAATAAGCACAAACATCTCTCGCCACACCCCAATGGCTCATCGCATCCATGCGGTTGGGAGTAAGGCCGATTTCATAAATAATGTCTTCGTGGGGCTGAAAATAGTCAACGGCAGAAGTACCAACTTTCACCTCATCCGGCAATACCATAATTCCTGCATGAGAAGTGCCCATGCCTATTTCATCTTCGGCGCAAATCATTCCGCGGCTTTCCACACTCCTGATTTTTGCCACTTTCATGGTTAATGGCTCGCCGGTAGATGGATAAATGGTTGTGCCGACAGTTGCCACTATTACTTTTTGTCCAACTGCTACATTCGGTGCACCGCAAACAATTTGTAATGGTTCTGTACTGCCAACATTTACTTTAGTCAATGTCAGCTTATCGGCGTTTGGATGTTTTTCTGTGCTTACTACTTCACCAATTATCAAACCCTTTAAGCCACCTTTTACTTCTTCATACTTCGTCATGCTTTCTACTTCCAGTCCGATGGAAGTAAGGATGCGGCTTAATCTTTCCGGTTCAACAGTTACGGGTAAATATTCACTCAGCCATTTGTAGGAAATCGTCATGTTCGCTGTAATCTTTTATTGGCTGCGAAGATAATGGAAAGGGGCGAAGTGCTTTTCCGGGTTTAGCCTGTTAATTTGTGTTTTATAGTCAGGTATGACCAAACTAAAAACTGTTGCCATATTAGTGATAATTATTGCTTCACTATTACCGGTATATATGTTTTATAAATACCTGCAAAAAGCAATGAAACTAAAAATGTCAATGAGAAAATTTCTTCTCTGGCTCCTGGCTAATTTTATATTGATATTCGGCTACACCTTTTTACTTGTTTTTGCAATCAAATTGCTGTTTCCCGGAGCTTAAAAATATCTCCTTATTTTTACCGCAATAAAATCAACGATGTATGGCATATAACTTATTAAAAGGAAAAAGAGGAATTATCACCGGTGCGCTGGATGAAAACTCCATCGCCTGGAAAGTAGCGGAGAAAGCTTATGAGGAAGGGGCGACTTTTGTTTTAACCAATGCACCTATCGCTATGCGGATGGGTGAAATCAATAAGCTGGCAGAAAAAACAAAGTCGGAGATCATTCCGGCAGATGCTACCAATGTGGAGGAGTTGACCAACCTCTTCACCAAATCGCAGGAAGTGCTGGGAGGAAAGATTGACTTTGTACTTCATTCCATCGGTATGAGTGTAAACATCAGGAAGAAAATTTCTTATACTGAATCCAATTACGATTATTTCATGAAAGGGATTGATGTGTCTGCCATGTCATTTCATAAAATGCTGGCGGTAGCAAAAAAATTAGATGCTATAAGCGAATGGGGAAGTGTAGTGGCCCTCACTTATATGGCGGCTCAACGTACTTATCCATTTTACACGGATATGGCAGATATTAAAGCGATGCTGGAATCAATTGCCCGCAGTTTCGGTTATCATTATGGAGTAGACAAAAAAGTTCGTATCAATACAGTATCGCAATCACCAACAAAAACGACGGCTGGTACGGGCATCAAAGGCTTTGGCGATTTTTTCGATTATGCTAATTCTATCGCACCATTGGGCAATGCCAGTGCAGAGGATTGTGCTAATTATTGTATTACCCTTTTCTCTGATTTGACAAGGATGGTAACGATGCAGAATCTATTTCATGATGGTGGCTACTCTTCTACCGGTGTAAGTAATGAAGTGATGCAGAAATTAGGAGCTAGTTGACCCCAAAATCTCCTAAAGGGAAATTTTAGTTTCCCAGAGTTCAAAATGCTTTATAAATATAAAGCCTCCGAAAAGGAGGCTTTTGAATTTTGTGAGCTATGTTAGCTGGGTGAATGTATAACCTAAGTTCTCCGCCAGTTGGCGGAGACAGGGTTAATATTCATCTTCATTAAACAGGAAGTCATCCTTTGTAGTATAATCGGGCCAGATGTCCTCGATGGTTTCATACACTTCCTGTCCTTCATCTTCCAGTTCCTGAAGATTTTCCACTACTACAAGCGGTGCGCCGCTGCGTATAGAATAATCTATCAGCTCATCTTTCGTGGCTGGCCAGGGGGCATCTTCGAGGTACCCGGCTAATTCTAATGTCCAAAACATATTCGAAGGGGTTTAATTTTTAATGGGTCTTTCACCCTAATTTTCGGCAAATGTAGCTTTATTAACGAATTTTCCAAATCCTTAGTTGTTCACCGG
>JBKJIX010000091.1:0-22846 GCA_046598205.1 Chitinophagaceae bacterium | reverse complement strand
CTCTTTTGATAAAGTAACAGTAGTAGTTTTGCCAGCCACGCACCAAAGGATTCAGAAGATTCGCTACCACATATATACTTCCCGTTCGGGTATGTAGTTTAAGGCTGCGTATCTTATCCATTATCTTTTTCTTCGATGCCTTCGATGGCGAGGGAAGTATCAGCAGCTTCCATTCTCCTTCTACCTTTACCCATTGCGGTGTAAACTCAAAGCCACCCATTTCAAAAGTGTGAACTTGATCTACACTTGTTTTTGTTTGGTTACGTTTTAAACAAACAATTTGGGTTTTGGTGGGGTGAATGGTTAACCCGCATTCTGTAAAACGTTTGTGTAGTTTGTTCAAAATGCTTTGTGCTATCTGCTCCCGTCTGGCATGAATGATGATGTCGTCTGCATAACGTTCAAACCGGATACCCGGATAGTCTCGTCCTGAAATAGGTTGACTAAAAATCAACCATTTTATGGACTTAAAAACACAAATCATTCAGGAGTATTTAACGCAAGGCTGCGGTTTTAGAAAACTGGCTGCCAAGTATGGTATCAGCAGACCCACTATCACTAAAATTTATTCTCCCCAGATATTATCTTTTCCATCTAACCATAACTTAACCAGATCAGTAGTTACAGATTTTGGTCTTTCTAATGGGAAGCCTAAAGCCCTGTCCCAGCAAAGGCTGGCAAGCACACCTAAGGCACGGCTTACGGCAAACAACACAGTATAAAATTCATATTCCTTCATACCGTAGTGTACTAACAAGGCACCGCTGTGTGCATCCACATTAGGCCAGGGATTTTTTATTTTTGCCATGGATTGTAAAATAGGCGGCACTACTTCATAAATATTCCAGATGGTATTTACTAATGGATCATCCGGCATATGTTTTTTGCCAAATGCCATTTGTGCTTCAAACCGGGGATCTGTTTTGCGCAATACAGCATGGCCATAGCCGGGCACCACTTTTCCTTCACTCAATGTTTTCTTTACATACTCTGCTATCTGGTCTTTGGTAGGCGCATCTGTTTGCAAACCCTCCTGCATTTCAAACACCCACTTTATTACTTCCTGGTTGGCTAATCCATGCAGCGGACCAGCCAGGCCATTCATACCGGCTGCATAACTAAGATAAGGGTCGCTTAATGCAGAGCCAACTAAATGAGTAGTATGTGCAGATACATTACCCCCTTCATGGTCGGCATGGATGGTCATGTATAATCGCATCAGTTCTTTAAAACTTTCATCTTCAAAACCCATCATGTGGGCAAAATTGCCCGCCCAATCTAATAAACCATTAGGCTGTATATGTTCGCCAAATTTATATTTGCGCCGGTAGATATAAGCTGCTACTCTTGGTAGCCTTGCAATCAGATCCATGCTGTCATCAAACACCGCTTCCCAATAATCTTTTTTGTTCATACCTGCTGCATACTTCTTGGCAAACTGGCTTTCTGTTTGCAAAGCCATCACCGCTACTACAAACTGTGTCATCGGGTGGGTACTGAGTGGCAATGCCTCTATCGTTGCAAATACATGGTTCGGCACATGGCTTCTGCGTTGCCATACGGAACTGATATGATGCACATCCTCTTCAGAAGGCAGCTCTCCTACGAGCATCAGGTAAAACAATCCTTCAGGCAATGGCTCCGAACCCTCAGGGGCTTTTGCTAATTTCTCCCGCAGGTCTGGAATAGAATAACCACGGAACCGGATACCTTCCTGTGCATCCAGTAAAGATGTTTCAGACACAAGCCCTGTTATTCCCCGCATGCCCTGGTAAATCTGTGACAACTGCACTTCACCAATCACTTTGTTGCCATGCTCTTTCAGCATGTCTTTAATTTCAACAGCAACCTTGTCAGCTTTGGCTTTAAACCGGTCTTTAATTATTCCCATGTAACCTTATTTTTCAGAATTTTTTGAATGAAACATTCAATGTGTAAAGGTAAGTAATGGGCCGTGCAGCAGCAAAAAATTGGGGTGGTTTCTGGTTGCAGATTTGTTGTAAGTCTCACACAGGGTACACGGAGAACGCAGAAGGGATTTACATAAATTCTCTGCGAGCCCAGCGGTCTCTGCGTGAAATTAATTTTCCGAAAAACCCCAAACTATTTAGGCGTCTTCCGGTAAAGCCAATAAGCCACTCCTGCAAAAACAATATTGGGCAACCAGGCCGCAATCAGCGGAGGAAAATTTCCTTTTGTGGCAAATACCGTGGAAAATCGGTCGGACATAATAAACATAGAGGCGATAATAATACCAAAAGCCAGGTGCATACCACTGCCTCCACGGGTACGGCGGCTGGCAATAACAGCGCCGATGATAGTTAATAATAATACAGCGGCGGGTGTAGCCGTACGGCGGTACCGTTCCACTTTCAATGCATTTAATCCTTCGGTACCCCGAAGTTCTTCCTGCTTTATAAAAGCAACCAACTCTGGAGTCGTTAGTTTATCCTTCATGTAAAGGTCTTTCCGAAGTTCGTTGGGCTTAAGGTTGATGGTAAGCGTAAACTGTGTATGCTGTGTAAACCTTTCGCCCATGCTGTCTATAAATCTTTCTACTGCATTAGTTAATTGCCATTTTTTAACAGCGGTATCCCACCTCATTGTTTCGGCCCGCAGGTTATAAATTACTTTATTGCCCTTTATCCGCTCCATGAAAAACCCTCTTGCCGATTTACTGGTAGTGTCAAAATCCCGGATGCCAATAAATGTGTTGCTGTCTGTCCGCAGGTAAAAACAACCAATACAACTGCTATAAGTTGGGTTCTTTGTCGGATCGTTCCTGTCCACAAACTTCGCCTGAAAATTACTACGGATAGCATTAGCCTTGGGTATCCAGTAGCGGCTGCCCACCCAAAGCAGCGAGGCGAGCAATATACCGCCAACAAAATAAGCCCTTAAAAAACGGTTGTAACTGGTGCCGCTTGCGAGTATGGCAATAATCTCTGACCGGGTGGCCATCTTGCTGGTAAAAAAAATAACAGCGATGAAAACAAACAAAGGAAACAACAAACTCCAGATATAGGGAACAAATCCGAGATAGTATTGATTGATGGCCTGGCTAAAGCTCATGTCGGCCTTTACAAAGTCATCCATCTTCTCACTGCTGTCAACGGCCACAGCAATTACCGTAAACATCAGCAAACAGAAAATAAATGTGACCAGAAATTTCTTCAGTATGTGCCAGTCAATTTTCTTCATGTAAGGAAGTAATAGTAACAAACGACCGCCTTCGCTAAAGCTACGGCGGCCAAAGCAAAAGTAACTGAAAAACTGTTGCTGGATTGTGAAAGGAGTTCTTTGCAGAGGGTTAGTCTCACGCAGAGGTCGCTGACCCGATAGCTATCGGGTTCGCAGAGGGTTAAGACGAATATGCACTGGGTCCTGTGTGAACTTCTTACAAAATATAACTACAAGGCGATTCGCTGATTGTTACTACAACTTTTGTTTTGTTCTTTCGATCATCTCGTTTTTCCAACTGGCAAAATCGCCTTGCTGGACATGCTTTCTTGCTTCACTTACCAACCATAAGTAAAATGCAAGATTGTGTACACTGGCAATGGTATAGCCTAAAAATTCTTTAGCCTTCATCAGGTGGCGGAGATAGGCTTTGCTGTAATAATTACTCACCTCACAATCAAAACCATCGTCAATGGGAGTAAAATCACTTTCCCATTTCTTGTTATCAATATTTATAACACCTTTCGTAGTAAAAAGCATTGCATTGCGGCCATTACGGGTTGGCATCACACAATCAAACATATCAATACCCATGCTGATACATTCTAAAATATTCCAGGGGGTACCGACTCCCATCAGGTATCTTGGTTTATCAGTCGGCAAATGGTCACAACACCAATCGCAGATTTCGTACATCACCGGTTCGGGTTCGCCAACACTTAATCCACCAATGGCATTTCCTGTTGCTTCTTTTGATGCAATGTATTCACAGGATTGTTTTCGCAAATCTTTGAATGTGCCGCCCTGTACTATGGGAAACAGATTTTGCGTGTAACCGTATTTTGGTTCTGTTGAATTGAATTGTGTAAAACACCTGTCTAACCAACGATGCGTTAACTCCATTGATGTTTTTGCATACTTGTATTCGCTGCCACCGGGCGGACATTCATCAAAAGCCATGATGATGTCGCCACCAATGGTTCTTTGTATATCCATCACATTTTCCGGGGCAAATAAATGCTTGCTTCCATCTATATGCGATTGAAAAGTAACTCCTTCTTCTTTTATCTTTCTTGTTCCTGCCAAAGAAAAAACCTGGTAGCCGCCGCTATCTGTCAGTATTGGTTTTGGCCAGCCATTAAATTGATGCAAGCCACCTGCTTTTTCCAGCACCTCTAATCCCGGACGTAAATACAAATGATATGTATTACCCAAAATTATTTGTGCCTTCACATCGTGCAGCAATTGTTGTTGAGTAACCGCTTTTACACTACCAACTGTACCCACCGGCATAAAGATGGGAGTCAGTATTTCACCATGATCCGTGGTGATTTTACCGGCTCTTGCTTTGGAACCGGTATCAGTAGTTTGTAAATCGAAGGACAATGCGGGCATATGAAGAAAATCGAACTTGCAAGATAACCACAAACCATAAACTAAAAACTATAAACTGTTTATCTTCGCCGCTATGCCACCAATCAACTGGGGAGAAATTCTTTTTTACACTTTCACTGCTGCTACTGCTGTACAGGTATTTTATTATTTATGGTTTTTCAGTCGTATTGCATTTTATAAACCAAAAGTAAAAACAAAAACGCAGCATCACCCGGTGTCGGTTATTATCTGTGCAAGGGATGAAGATGAAAACCTGGCCCGCAACCTGCCGGGAGTATTGGTGCAGTCATACCCCAGCACTTATGAAGTAGTGGCTGTCAATGATAATTCCTTAGATGATTCCAAATACATTTTACAGGAATTGAAAAAAACATTCAAGTCGCTGAATGTAGTAGAGCTTACACAGGAAGCTATTCATATCTCTGGAAAAAAATATCCATTGTCAATTGGCATCCGGGAAGCAAAACATGAAGTGCTATTACTCACCGATGCAGATTGTGTACCTGCCAGTGAACATTGGATAGAGAAAATGCAGGATGGCTATGATGAGAATATAGAGATTGTTTTAGGTTACGGAGCTTATCATAAAAAAAGTGGCTTGTTGAACAAACTCATCCGGTTTGAAACATTTCATACGGCGTTACAATATCTCTCGTATGCATTAGCTGGCACGCCTTATATGGGTGTGGGAAGAAATTTATCGTATAAGAAAAGCTTATTCTTCAAGCATAAAGGTTTTTCCTCTATCAATCATATACCAAGTGGAGATGACGACTTATTCATCAACAAAACAGCCACAAAAGATAATACGGCTGTGATAATTGATCCGGATACCATCACCCGGTCTATTCCAAAAACAACCTGGAGTGGCTGGCTGCGGCAAAAATCAAGGCATTATACCACCGCCAAATATTATAAGCCCAAACATAAATTTTTACTCGGATTATATTTTGCTACACAGTTTGCTTTTTATCCCTTGTTAGCAGCTGCTATTATTTTTTACGACTGGCGGTTTGCTTTGGCGGTATTTGGTGTTCGTTTTTTGTTACAAGGTTTTATATTATATAAGTCCATGAAAAAAATGGGAGAAAAAGATTTGTGGCCCTGGTTCATCCTTCTTGACATGTGGATGTTTTTTTATTATCTCATCTTTGCACCGGCATTATGGAAAAGACCAAAGAAAGGCTGGTAACCTCACCCCAACCCTCTCCTTTGAGGAGAGGGAGAAATGAAGACGCTGTCTATGGAAATCATTCTTAAATATTTTACTGACTTTACAGAAGAGCAACTCCGGCAATTCAAATTGCTGGAACCTTTATACAAAGAATGGAATGAGCAGATCAATGTCATTTCCCGAAAAGATATTGATAGCCTGTATGAAAAGCATGTGCTGCATTCGCTGAGTATTGCTGCGGCATTTGATTTTTCCGATGGCATGAATATTATTGACCTCGGAACGGGCGGAGGTTTTCCCGGCATCCCTTTAGCTATATTTTTTCCGGAGGTAAAATTTCACCTCGTTGACAGTATTGCAAAAAAATTAAAGGTGGTAGATGCAGTGGCAGAAGGCATTGGCTTGCAAAATGTAACCACCCAGCACAGCCGCATTGAGGATATTAAAAACAGGAAATTTGATTTTGTAGTTTCAAGGGCTGTGGCTCCTTTGAAAGATCTGTGGAGATGGAGTAAACCTCTTTTGAAAATAAAAACGCAAACGGAGTTTACTCCTGGTCTTATAAGCCTGAAAGGCGGTGACCTGACTGTTGAAATACAAGAAAGCGGTGTTAAGCCACGAATAATGGACGTTACCTCTATTTTCCCCGAAGAATCATTTAAAGAAAAATATCTCCTGTATGTTTCCCGGTAAAGAATTATACCGATTATATCGTTATCAGTCCAATGCAATCGGTATAATACTATCTAAGATTTCAACGTAGTCCTTTGGATTACTTAGTAAATCAAGATGGTAAAAGCAACAGGGTGGCGGCAATTAATAAATTCTACGGCCGGTAATTGTTGCTGGTTTTTGCGGTTAGCCCCGGCTTTTGTAGTCAAAAAATACCCCAAACAGGGTATTGGGTCGCTTTATATGCTTCTTTATTTTTGATTAAGGAAAAAAAGATTTCTATTACCCCACACTATTAACCATTAACCTTCCTAGCAAGCAGACAAAGGGGCCTTAATCAAAAACTGTCAAACAAAAACCCTTCGTCAGAAATGAATGAAGGGTTTTGTTATTAAATCAAATTATTTCTACCATTTTAAATCCAGCTTATTGTTTTTTCGTTCCACATCGGCAAGCCGCAATGATGGGTCAATTTCAACAATGGTAAAATCTGCCAGCTTCCTTGTTGTTTCCACTGTGTAGGTACTATGTGTCCATTTCCAGGGTTCATACACTTTGCGGGGAATATCCGGATCTTCCACAGGTTTTTCTCCGTACATCAGGTTCATTGGCACATACTGCAATTCTTTGGTTCCGTCCTTGAAAGTTATTTGCAAATCAATTGGCATTGGCATAAGCCCTATACGGTTCAATCTTATTTTTGTTTTACCGCCTTCTTCCCACAAACTGTCAATGCTGTAATCAATCGTCTTGGTAGAGTTAATCCAATACTCTTTGTACCAATCCAGTTTCATATCACTTACTTTCTCTGCTATACGGATAAAGTCAGAAACATTAGGATGCTTGAACCGCCATTGTTTGTAATACTCCAATAAAATCTTGTCTCTTACCGGCGCACCAACAATGTATCCTAACTGCTCCATAAATACAGCTCCTTTTAAATAAGCTGCCGGACTATACGCTGCATGTGTATTAAAATGGTCGGCATGTGTCGTCAATGGTTCCTCTTTACCGCTTTTTACTAAAGAATTATAACCGGTATAAGCATCAGCCTGGGCAAAAGCAGTACTGTTATTTAAAAAAGCAAATACTCTTTCTTCGGCATACTGGGTAAACCCTTCATCCATCCAGGCATACAGGGATTCATTGGTACCCAAAACCCCATGATACCAGTTGTGGAGCCACTCATGCAGCCAGGCACCGGGGCCAATAAGCAAAGTAGCCATTGGATACTCCATACCGCCATCACCCCCATGAATAAATGAGTATTGTTTATATGGATAAACACCGAATGTTTTTTCAATAAAAGGAAATGCTTTTTGAGCATCATCCAGTACCTTTTCCCATTCGGCAGCCGTAGCATTCGTTGGTTTATATAAAAGATTAAGTGTAACGCTGTCATTTACTTTCCGGCTTTTATGTATGTAGTCCGGATCGGCTGCCCACATAAAATCATGCACATTGGGTGCAACAAAACGCCAGGTCAATTTATTACCCGCAGGCCTGTTTACTTTTGCCCCTTTATTCTCATATCCATATCCAATCTGGTTGGGATTTTGCAAATAACCACTTCCACCAAGTATATATTTTTTATCAATAGAAATGCTTACATCAAAATCTCCCCAAACTCCGTAAAACTCCCGGCCAACATAAGGCGTAGGATGCCAGCCTTCATAATCATACTCACACAATTTCGGATACCACTGGCTCATAGAGTAACGAACTTTTGAAGTTGGATTATCTCTTCCGCTTCTACGCACCTGCAATGGCACCTGTGCTTCAAACTCCATATCAAACGTAACCTTTGATTTGGGCAGAATGGGCTTACTCAATCTTACTTCCAATATTGTTTCCAGCATATTAAATGTTTGCGAAACACCATTCATCTTTAGTGATAGAACTTTCTGATACCCGATTTCATTAGGTTTCAGATTCAGGATGCGGTCTTTCACCCGTTGATCCCAATCGGGTCTGCCACCTGCCCCATTCACAGCTCCCTGCCGTCTGCTTCTTGTATCCATCATACTTCCCGGCTGAAAGGCATTGAAATAAAGATGATAGAAAACTCTTGTCAGCGTATCAGGAGAATTGTTGGTGTATTCCAATTTTTGCTTACCTGTAAATTGGTTGGTCTCCACATTCATATCAATGTTCATAGTGTACTTTACCCGTTGCTGCCAGCGGTCAGGCTGGGCAAACATGGCTAATGACAACTGACAAGTAAAAAATGATAAAAAGAAAGTCTTCTTCATTAAAATAGTGTTTGAAGTCGTAAATTTCGTCAAACAGATGTTATGACAAAAACAAAATTAATTGACGGCTATCCATTCGTTTCTTACAGCAAAGAAACCTTTTCTACCGAAGAAATGACAAGGCGGAGCAATGATTTTTATGAATGGATGGAAAATAGGCGAACAGTCCGGGATTTTTCTGATAAACCAGTACCAAAAGAAGTGATAGAGAAGATTGTGCTTACAGCATCTACAGCGCCAAGTGGTGCCCATAAACAACCCTGGACATTCTGCATTGTAAGTGACCCGGAAATAAAAAAACAAATTCGGGAAGAAGCGGAAAAAGAAGAATTTGAAAGCTATAACGGACGTATGCCCGAAGAATGGAAAGCAGATTTGCTGCCTTTACAAACTGATTGGAAAAAAGAATTTCTTGAAACAGCACCTTATCTGGTCATTGTATTTAAACGCAGTTATGAATTGGAAGAAAACGGTCATAAACATCAGAACTATTATGTAACTGAAAGTTGTGGTATTGCCTGTGGCTTTTTGCTGACAGCAATACATCATGCCGGGCTGGCGGCACTTACACATACTCCTTCACCCATGAATTTTCTAAGCAAAATATTAAACCGGCCAGAGAATGAAAAACCATATTTGCTAATACCCGTAGGTTATCCGGCACCAGAATGCTGGGTGCCTGACTTAAAAAGAAAACCAATTGAGTCGGTAACGAAGTGGTATCCCAAAATAGGTTAGTAGTAATATACCACTGTCCAAGTAGCTATTTGTTGTAAAAGAGAATCTATAAGGCCACAGAAGTTCTTAAAAGCCGCCCCTCTATGTTAAAGAAAAGAAATTTTCTCTCTACATCATTTTTCTCCACTTTCAGCCGGTATTGTATTACATAGCCGGGGAGATACAGCACTTTTACATCCAGTACTTGTTTGTCGGCATATTTGCATTTTGCAAATCCTTCTTTTACATCCGTAATCAGTTTATCAAAAGTCCAGTCTTTAAGGGTTCGTTTCCAGATGCCGTAGTTATTGTATTCAGCATTCATTTTATTTGTGTCCTGCTCAAACTTCACATTCACATTCACAACATCGTTTTGCCATTGCACATTCTTAGCATCAGGATATTGTTTGAAAAAGTTTTCTTTGGCCTGTTCAGGAATAGAAGTAACCTGTGAGTGTACTTTTGATGAGATAACAGAAAGAGTAAGAAAGATTACACAAAATCGAATCAATTTCATAATAGGTGGTTTTTAAATGAATATGATTTATCCGAAAAAATAATGCCATTTTTTGTACTGCTGCGTTAAGTTTTACCTGCCACAACAATCACTACCTCTCCTTTCACTGTTTTTTGGTTGAAATAATCAGCCACTTCCCGAAGCGTACCTTGTTTATTTTCTTCAAACATCTTTGTCAACTCTCTGCTTACACTGCACTGCCTGTCTTCTCCAAAGTAAGTAATGAATTCTTCCAATGTCTTAACCAGCCGCAAAGGTGACTCATAAAAAATTAAAGTTCTCTCTTCTTCTGTTAATTGTTTCAATAAAGTTTGCCTTCCTTTTTTTAATGGCAGAAACCCTTCGAAACAAAACCGGTTAGTGGGAATGCCACTGTTTACCAATGCCGGTACAAATGCCGTCGCACCAGGCAAACATTCCACCTTCACTCCTACTTTTATGCATTCCCTTACTAATAGAAAAGCCGGGTCAGAAATACCAGGAGTTCCTGCATCTGTTACTATCGCCATTGTCTTTCCTTCCAGTAATTGGCTTACCAAATGCTGCAAGACTTTATGTTCATTATGCTGGTGATATGGCGAAAGCTGTTTGGTAATTTGATAGTGGTTAAGCAGATGCGAAGTTGTTCTGGTATCTTCTGCCAAAATCAAATCAACCTCTTTCAATACCTCAATAGCCCGAAGGGTGATGTCTTTAAGATTTCCGATTGGTGTGGGAACTAAATAGAGCATGTTAATTGGTTTAGTAGTTAATTGGTTAATCAGGAAAACTCCGTAACTCAGGAATGCCTAATTAACTAATAAACTAATTAACTGATACCTCGAAGTATTCCATTACCGGATTAGCCAGCAATTTCTTACTGGCTTCTTCTGCAATTTGTTTTGCTTTATCCGGAGAATCTGCATTTACCTGTAAGGTAATATTCTTTCCTATTCTTACATCTTCCACCCCGCTAAGTCCGAGGTTTTCCAATCCACCCATTACGGCCTTGCCCTGCGGGTCTAATAATTCTTTTAGTGGCATTACTTTTATCTGAACTGTGTAGGTCATGCTGTTTTGTTTTTAAAGAGCAAAGATATAAGAACATAGGCAACCACTATTACCGGTGCTGCCAGCCATTTTAAAATTAATATGGTTGCAATAGCTATAACTACCAGTAAATATTTAGGTAAATTATGTTTAACACTGAAATCTTTAAATTTCAAAGCCATTAACGGTAATGTCGAAACCATCAGCCAGGAAAGAACAGCTACCAGTGCATAAAGCAGCCATTTATTCAGCAACAGGTTCTGTATCCATTCTTCATTTACATTCCAGTATATCAGTGGTAATGAAGCCACAAAAATGCCAACAGCAGGTACAGGCATTCCTTTAAAAGAGAATGATTGTTCAGTATCCAAATTAAATCTTGCCAATCTCCATGCTGCTGCGCAAGGCAACACAAAAGCCGGTAGCAACCAAAGTAAAGAAACATCAAGTCCACCTTCCTGCTGGGCAAAACTCAACCGGAGAAATTGATAAATTATCATGCCCGGTGCCACACCAAAACTTACCAGGTCGGCTAATGAATCTAATTGTTTGCCCATTTCTGAACTGGCTTTGAAAAGGCGGGCCACAAATCCATCTAAGAAATCAACGACTGCTGCCAATCCAATAAATAAAGATGCCATCCATATTTTTTCAGGAATGTAAAGCAACTCGGTGCCTTCGGAATCTACCGTAATCATGATGCCGTTTTGCAACGTAAAGACAATAGCCAGACACCCAAAAACAAGATTAAGCAGCGTAAAAAGATTGGGAATTTGTTTCATCAAAAAATATTAATTAAGATTAAAATCCTGTTAATGCTGCATCTATTAAAAACTCTTTTACTTCGTTTTCACTTACTTCAAAACCTGGCATAAATTCTACCTGTTCTTCAAAGCTGATACCTTCAAAATAATTAAGTTGTCCCCTGAATAATTTTTCGCTGAATAAATCACCGAAATATTCTGTAGCCTTCTGTGAAATCATATTTATGTTATAATAATCTTTTATAATAAAGTACAAGTCAAGATAGTCTTTCCACTTGCTTCTTCTTCCTAATGCAAAGGCTTTCATGGCGGCCAAATCAATCAATGCAGGAATTGAAAGTCCGTTTTCCAATAATACGGGATGTGGTACTGAATAGTCAAAATCAAAAAAAGTGAATTTTACATTTCTGCACACAAGGTTTAGCTGGCCTTCCCTGTTCAGTGTCACAATTATATCCTCGTTATCCTTTTTAAAAAGGGTTATTATTTTTTTAGGTTGAATTTTGCCTTGCTTAAACAAATCGAAATCAATAGACAACCTGTGGCCAATATGTAATGCAATGGCCGTACCTCCAACCATGTAAAATTCTTTCTTGAACTTTGATAACAATGGAAGTAACTGTCGTTGTTCTTCGTTAAAAATTTCAGGATGCATACCGGGTAAAATACAGGGTAAAATAATTTTGGAGCTCCGGAAAATAGTTCGTCCTGTTGCCCCATTGTTTTACCTGTTCAAAAAAAACAGCAGCGGCATTCTTTATTCCCACAATATTAAATAAGGCTTTTATATCTTCTTTGTCAGCATAATTAATAAAAAACTCCAGTACTACAGGCAACGGCAAATTTTCCTTTTCCGAGTCTTTTGAGTACCAGAAAAGATGTGCATTTTTTCGTATCAGAGCCTTTAATTCAGGACTGTTTTCCATGCTTTAAAGATACCCATTTTTTGCCTTTTGCCCTACTACTTCTTCATCAACGCCTCAATGTCTTCTACAGTAATGGGGATGTTTTTCATCAAATCCTTATTGCCATTCTTTGTTATCCAAAGATTGTTTTCAATACGGATTCCCATTTGCTCTTGTTCAATATAAATACCGGGTTCAACAGTGAAAACCATTCCGGCTTTTATGGGCTCTGTTCTTGTGCCTATATCATGCACATCAATACCAAGGTGGTGAGAAATGCCATGATATAAATATTTGCGGTAAGCCCTGTTTTCCGGGTCTTCATTTTTTACATCACTTTTTCTTATCAGCCCAATTTTTAAAAACTGTTGTGTGGCTTCTTCACCTACTTTATCTGTATAATCAATAATGCTAATGCCGGGTTTTAATATGCTTTTTGCGTAATCATGCAAATGCAGGCAGGCATTGTAAACTGTTTTTTGACGGCGGCCAAATTTTCCATTTACCGGAACTGTACGGGTAAGGTCGGCACAATAACCGCCATACTCTGCACCAAAATCCATTAAGATAAGTTCACCGTCCTTACACTCTGCATTGTTACTTACATAATGCAGCGTTCTTGCTCTGTCGCCACTGGCAAGTATGCTCCCATAGGCCGGACCAGTGGCCCGTTGATTGAGAAAAGAATGAAATATTTCTGCTTCTATTTCATATTCCATCACACCCGGCTTAATGAATTGCAGCAGGCGGCGGAATGTGTTATCCGTAATATCAATTGCTTTTTGTAACACTTCTACTTCTAATGCCGTTTTAATTCCCCGCTGCTCCTTCATTATTTTTGATGCCCTTAAGTAATTGTGCAGTGGATACCGGCTTTTCATTTCATCAATAAAACGATATTCTCTTGTTCGCAGCAAGTTTGCCTTACGGTCATTTTCATTACTGTCCAAGTAAATACTATCAGCCAAATGAACCCACGGTTGTAACAAACCATCAATACTATCTAACCAAACAATGGTTTTAATGCCACTTGTTTCCTGAGCTTCGTTTACCCTCAATCTTTTTCCGTCCCATTTTTCTTTTAGTTCGTTGGGGCGGACCAACACCAGCACTTCCCGGTATTTTGGGTCAGGGTTATCGGGAAATAAAACAACCATACTATCTTCCTGTGTCACTCCGCTTAGCCAAAATAAATCGCTGTTCTGTTTAAAATGATAGATTGCATCTCCGTTAGAAGCCACTTCATCGTTGCTAACAAAAATGGCGATTGAGTTTTTTTGCATCTGACTGATAAACCGTCTCCGGTTTTCGGTAAAGATGTCTTTGTTGAGGGGTAAATATTTCATAAGCTTAGGTTTGCTTGGTTATTGGCAATCAATTCAATAAAATACTCCTCTAAAGATAATGAGCAAACTTATCAGCCAAATATCTTTCATCACAAAACTGGAAAAGAGGATAAGAATTAGAGGATTTTCAACATTTCTCTGTTTTGACCTGCTATATTTTCAAAAACAAAAACCATAAAATGAACAGTTGACAAAGGAGGTTGGAAAACTTTAGCTTCATTTTAATGTGTAGCACTAACACTTGTTTGTGTTGAAATAGGTTTGACACTTACCTTTGTGCCATCAATAAATTGCGATTGCAACTATGTCAGTTCCTACGATTAACATCCCTGTGAAGAATTTGCTGAAACTGGGATTAAAAAACACAGAATCTATTCATTATCAATCATCCCCCGAAGAATTAGTACAGGATTCCATCCGCATAGGCGAAGGTGTGCTTAACGATACGGGAGCCCTGGTTATTCGTACCGGTGAGTTTACCGGTCGTTCCCCAAAAGATAAATTTACCGTAAAAGATGAAACCACCGCTGACTCCGTACACTGGAATGATTTCAACATTCCCATTGAACCAAAATATTTCGACATCGTTTTCAAGAAAATAACTAATTACCTGGCCACCATTTCTGAAATATGGGTAAGGGATTGTTATGCCTGTGCCGACCCCCGCTATCGCCTGAACATAAGGGTAGTGAATGAAAAGCCCTGGAATAATTTATTTGCTTACAATATGTTTCTAAGGCCAACGGAAGAAGAATTGGAAAATTTTGAACCGGATTGGCAAATACTAAGTGCTCCGGGTTTAAAGCTTGACCCGAAAGAATGCGGCACCCGCCAGCATAATGGGGCTATCGTTTCTTTCAAACATAAAATGATATTGATTGCCGGTACTGGTTACACCGGTGAAACTAAGAAAGGCATCTTCACTATTCTCAACTACATTTTACCACATGAAAAAAATGTATTGAGTATGCATTGTAGTGCCAATATGGGTGATGATGGTGATACAGCTATTTTCTTCGGACTAAGCGGAACGGGGAAAACCACATTGAGTGCTGATCCTAACCGTAAACTGATTGGTGATGATGAACATGGCTGGACGGCTGACAATATTTTCAATTTTGAAGGCGGTTGTTATGCAAAAACAATTAACCTGACAGAAGAAAAAGAACCTGAAATATATAATGCCATTCGCCCCGGTGCATTGGTGGAAAATGTCACCTTTTATCCGGGTACTAATAAAATAAATTTTGATGATGGTTCGATAACGGAGAATACAAGAGTTTCTTATCCCCTGGATTTTATAAGTAATGCGATGGAACCATCTGTCGGTGGCTTACCAAAAAATATTTTCTTCCTTACCTGTGATGCGTTTGGTGTGTTGCCTCCCATTTCTAAACTTACGCCGGGTCAGGCCATGTATCAATTCATCTCTGGTTACACAGCAAAAGTGGCCGGTACTGAATTGGGAATAACAGAGCCGAAACCAACTTTCAGTGCCTGTTTTGGCGCACCCTTTCTCCCCTTGCATCCCGGCAAATATGCCCACATGCTGGGTGACAAAATGCAGGAACACAAAGTAAATGTGTGGATGATAAATACCGGCTGGACAGGTGGCCCTTATGGTATCGGCAACCGGATTAAGTTGAAATTCACCAGGGCAATGATTACAGCAGCTCTCACCGGAGAATTGAACTCCCTTCAGTTTGAAACAGACCCGATATTCGGAGTTGCTATTCCAACAACATGCCCGGGTGTGCCAACAGAAGTATTGAACCCTATTAATACATGGGCAGATAAAACAGCCTTTACTCAAAAAGCAAAATACCTGGCTGGTTTGTTTGTCAGGAATTTTGAGAAATATGCTGATGGTGTATCTGCAGAAGTACTTGCTGCCGCTCCAAAGGCATAAAGTCATTCCTTATTCATCCCCTTTGAAACCAGACTTCTAAGGATTGTGTACAAAGCAGTGTGATGTATTAAAAACCCCGATCGTAGCGTAGTATCGGGGTTTTTAATTTTTTTAACTCCCGTTATGCAGCCATTAAATTTTTTATAGCGACTTTACGTTGATAATTAACCATGAAATTTATTCTGAAATATTTTCTTCTTCTTTTCCTGTTAGCCTCCTTTTCATTAACCGCACAGAATACGGAAGATGAGTTGCTGGAATGGAGTGCCACCCGCCGCCTTAACTGGGCGGATTATAAAGCAAGACCAAACCCTAACAGTGATGCAGTGGCTACCACTACTACTGTTTTAGCTGTTGAGTATAATTTTAATAATAGACAATTTGGCTTCAGCATTAAGTCCCGTTTCTCCAAAACCCGTTCCTGGGGTTCGCATAAAACGGATTATATACTTAGTCATGAACAGGGGCATTTTGATATTGCAGAAGTGTTTGCCCGGAAACTGCATAAAAATTTAAGTGAGTATAAATTCAATAAGAAGACCTACCAGAAAGATCTGAAAAAAATCTATGAAGATATAACTGAAGAAAAAGAAGAAACGCAAAACGACTACGACAAAGAAACAAAGCACAGTATTAATAAAGAAAGGCAGGCTGGATGGTTAAAAAAAATAGCTGTTATGCTGGAAGAATATGCCGGCTGGGCTGATTACTAAAGTTCAAACGAAAGCCGCACATAAGATTTTACACAATATCCGTTCTGCAAAGAGGGAAACCATTTACCTGATGATTTTAATAGCCGCAACACTTCTTCGTATTTCTGATTGGGAGCTTTGTTGAGTAAAAGAAAGATGGACAAATCGCCGTTTTTGTCAACCTGGAACCGCACTTCTACATTATCCTTGCCTTTAAACTTAGTGTCCATATTCTTTTTTACAAACTTCCTCCAGTCTTCTTCTCCACCAGGGTAATAAGCTGGTTTCTCAGACCGGTCAAATATTTTATTATCAGCCTCAATATTGAAATTGTATTTACACGGACAGGTAAAGCCACGTACAGAAAAAGTGGTGTCTTTAAATTCTTGTGAATGCCCGGAAAAGGCAATTAACAGGCTAAAAAGAAAGACTATTTTTTTCATCACCGAATTTTTAGAGTACCCTGATAATTAATTCTTTCTTCCTCTTTCTTAAAATCTTCAAAATATCCTGCCTGTTAAAAAGAACGGCTATAACAGCTATTTGTCCATCAGCTTCTTTAGAAAAGAATATTGAAAAGGGAAATTTTGCAGTTTTATATACTGAGTGTTGGCCACATACTTCCTGTACTCTATATTTTTTCTTTCCAACTTTTTTGAAAACGCAACAACCTCTTTTACAAATTTATTACCCAGGCCTTTCTGCCTGGCCTCATACCACTCATAAGCATCCCTAACATCCTTTCTTGCAGGTTCAAGGAAAATAACTTCCATAACCTATAGTTTTCCTTCAGACTTCAATTCTTCAATAAATTTTTCGAGGGAAATTGCAGAAGAAGGATTTTTACGATAGTCTTCTACCCTTTCTTCCAATATTTGTTTATGCTCATCGCTGAAATCATCCTCATCATAAACGTCGAGGTCAAGAAGTTTTTTTATGGCCTTAATAACCCATTCATCCTCCAATGTCAGCACTTCCTGAATAATCAGTTTCTTTTCTTCATCAAGTCTCATAAAATCATTTTCTTAAAGTTACAAAACTTATTGTGAAAGAGAAATACATCAAAACAATCCATATAACTGACCATCTACCTTCCGGATAATTTCACCAAGGTCTTCATCCTTTTCGCCGAATTTGTTTTTGTCAACATCAATTATAAGTAATGGGCCTTCTTTGTAATCGGCAATCCATTTATTGTAGTATTCGTTCAGCTTCTTTAAATAATCCAGGCGGATATTCTCTTCATACTCTCTGCCCCTTTTTTGTATTTGTCCTACCAATGTAGGTACAGATGCATTAAGATAGATAAGCAGGTCAGGGGGTTGCACCAATGTTTTTAATGTCTGAAAGAAATGAAAGTAATTATCAAAATCTCTTTTACTCATCAGCCCCATTTCATGCAGATTGGGCGCAAAGATGTTGGCATCCTCATAAATCGTTCTGTCCTGGATAACCGTCTCTGTGCCTTTCTGTATTTCTACCAATTGGCGAAGACGGCTGTTTAAAAAGAATATCTGCAGGTTAAAACTCCAGCGGGGCATGTCCTCATAAAAATCCATGAGGTAGGGATTATGATCCACATCTTCAAAATTCGGTATCCACTTGTAATGCTTACTCAGCATTTCCGTCAATGTGGTTTTACCGGCACCAATGTTACCGGCCACTGCTATATGTTTTGGTTTCTTTGCTTTTGCCATTGTTGTAAATCTGTTATTTCAATAATACTAACCTGTAATTCTTACCCTTCTTTTTTCTTAGAAACGGCCACCAAAAAGCAAATAACTGCTAATGGCAACGGATACCACCAAAAATCTTTTAGCTCAGACAAATGTGAAGAATTTTTCCCCATCTTATACATTACAATAGATGCAATGACGGCGAGAAGACCGATGATACTAAAAAATATTTTCTTGCTCATAGCAGTTAAGGTTGGTGGTTAAAAATACACAGGTCTTAAAAGTAGTGTAATTTCCCATACCTGAATCCCAGCTTTAAAAATAATTAAGCCCTATTGCCTCCCGTACCAGCTCCATCGTTGCCTTAGCACTTTTCCGGGCTTTCTCAGCACCTTTTTCCATCACTTCTTTGAGATAAGCTGGATTGTTCCGGATGCTCTCAGCCTTTTCCCGGATAGGAGCTATGAATTTGACCATATCCTCCCCCAGTTGTTTTTTCATATCGCCATAGCGGATAATACAACTATTATAATCCCCTTCAAATTTTGCAATTACTTCAGGTGTGCTTACTAATTTCATCAACCCGAAAATATTCCCGATATAGTCGGGTTTGGCGGCATTTGATTCTGTGGGACCACTATCAGTTTTCGCCTTCATAACTTTTTTACGAATCAGTTCATCATCGTCTGATAAATAAAGTGTGGCATACTGATTTTCACTTTTACTCATTTTACCTGTTCCATCCAAGCTCGGCACTTTTACTAATTCATCACCATAATTAAAAGCATGTGGTTCCGGAAACACATCTCCGTAACGGTGATTGAAACGATTGGCAAAATTGCGGGCCATTTCCAAATGTTGCTCCTGGTCTTTACCCACCGGTACATAAGAAGCCCGGTGCAAAATAATATCTGCTGTTTGCAAAACAGGATAGGTGAGCAAACCAGCATTTACATTCTCCGGATGCTGGCGAACTTTATCTTTAAACGTTACCGTTTTTTCCAGTTCACCTTTATAAGCCAGCATATTCAGGTAGAGATATAATTCTGATGTTTCATACACATGGCTCTGGCAGTATAAGGCCGCTTTATCAGAATCTAATCCGCAAGCAATATTTTCTGACAACACCCGGTGAACATTTTCTTTCAGTTCTTTGGTGTCAGGATGGGTTGTAAGTGAATGCAAATCCGCTACCATAAAATAGCATTCAAACTCTGATTGCATCCGCACATAATTTCTAACGGCACCAAAATAATTTCCCAGGTGTAAAAAACCGGTTGGCCGGATGCCACTCATTACAATTTTCTTCTGCATATCCATGAGGCGGTGAAGATAAATAAGTTTGTGGTTTATGGTTTGTTGTTTATGGTTTAGCCCTAAAGAAAGGGTTTTTCTTGCCCGATAGGAAATTCTTAATATCACGCCATAACCATAGACCACAAACAAAAAACTATAAACTATCTTCGTTTTATGGAAGTAAATGATGCAATGGTTGATAAACTGGCCCATCTTTCCCGGCTGCAGTTTAATGAAACGGAGAAGGCGGAAATTAAAAACGATCTTCAGCGGATGATTGGTTTTGTAGAAAAACTGAATGAATTGAACCTTGATGGTGTAGAGCCAATGCTTTTTATGAGTGATGAAGTAAATGTGCTGCGGGAAGATGAAATAAAAGGCTCTATTAGCCGGGAAGAAGCATTGAAAAATGCACCCCTGCATGACGGGCAGTTTTTTAAAGTACCAAAAGTGATAAAACCCCCATCCCCTAAAGGGGAGTAATGAAGTTCACTTTTTTTCTAAAGACTTAAAGTCCAAAAACTGAATGCTATCATCTAATAATAATATTATCTCAATCACCCCTCTAGGAGATGGGGGTATTATTCATCTCGAAAATATTCAGAAGAGTTATTACATGGGCAAACAGGAGTTGCCTGTACTAAAAGGCATTTCGCTAAATATTCTGAAGAATGAATATGTGGCTTTAATGGGACCTTCCGGTTCCGGCAAAAGCACTTTGATGAATATCATCGGCTGTCTTGACACAGCATCCAACGGAAAATATATTTTGAACACCCAGGACGTAAGCCAGATGGAAGACAATGCACTGGCAGAGGTTCGCAACCAGGAAATTGGTTTTGTATTTCAGCAGTTCAATTTGTTGCCAAGGTTAACGGCATTAGAAAATGTTGCCTTGCCTTTGGTATATGCAGGTATGAGTAAAAAGCTTCGCAATGAAAAAGCCAAGCAAGTGCTGGAAATGGTGAGCCTTACCGACAGAAGCCATCATAAACCCAATGAACTTTCGGGCGGCCAGTGTCAAAGAGTAGCCATTGCAAGAGCATTAGTAAATGACCCTTCTATTATTTTAGCGGATGAACCAACCGGTAATCTCGATTCCAGAACATCACAGGAAATAATGGAGATTTTCGGTGATATACATAGACGGGGCAATACTGTTATACTTGTTACACATGAGGAAGATATTGCCAACCATGCACACCGGGTTGTGAGGCTCAGGGATGGAGTTATTGAAAGCGATAAGAAAAGGGTTAAGATCCATAGCTGATATCTCATAGCACATACTTCAACAAGATTTATTAAAACTTTATACCGTTTACCTTTGTTATTAAGAATGAACCTTTCACTATGGCAATGAAAATATATACCAAGACAGGCGACAAAGGAACTACATCTTTAATCGGTGGAACAAAAGTTCCCAAATCACATCTCCGCATTGAAGCCTACGGTACCGTGGACGAGTTAAACTCATATATCGGTTTATGCAAAGACCTGCTAACAGATGAGCAAGGGAAAAAAGTCTTATTAGAAGTTCAGGACCGGCTATTTACTATCGGTTCATCGTTGGCCTGCGACCCCATCAAAGCACCCAAGATGCGGATACCTGATTTAAAAGAAACAGATATAGAACTACTGGAAAAAGAAATAGACCGGATGGAAGAAACTATAACACCTATGAAAAGTTTTATTTTACCCGGTGGCCATACCACACTATCACACCTGCACATTGCCCGTTGTGTTTGCCGCAGGGCCGAAAGATGTTGTGTACGGTTAGAATTAGAAAGCCTCGAAGTAGAAGTAATAATCATCAAATACATGAACCGGTTAAGCGATTATCTATTTGTGCTTAGCCGATATTGCGGTCACCAGATGAGAGTAGAAGAAATTCCCTGGAAACCGAGGCTGTAGCATCCGGATTTGTATTTCATCACTGGTGGATGTATGCTGCTAAGACAACTAACACAATGAATGAATTGAAGAAAAGGCTCATTGACCATCCTTAATGAGAATGATATTACACAATCTTCCCATCCTTCATATACAAAACCCGGTCGCTAAGTTTAGCTAATTCCTCATTATGTGTAACGATGAGAAAAGTCTGGTTGAATTTATCCCGCAGGTCAAAAAATAATTGGTGAAGCTCTTTGGCATTCGCAGAATCCAAATTACCCGTAGGTTCATCAGCAAAAACAATATCAGGATTATTGATCAGTGCCCTGGCGACTGCCACCCGTTGTTGTTCACCGCCACTCATTTCATTCGGCTTGTTTTCCATGCGGTGTGAAAGACCAAGCATTTTCAACAGCTCTTCTGATTTTTCTTTTACCTCCGCTTTTTTTCTGCCAGCCAGCCAGCCGGGAATGCAGACATTTTCAATGGCAGTAAACTCCGGCAGCAGGTGATGAAACTGAAAAACGAAGCCAATATGTTTGTTACGAAATAGTGCTAATTGTTTTTTTGATATAGCTCCTTTGGGTCTAATCTTGTATTGAATTTTATCCTCAGAAACAATTGTTCCACTTATCCAGTCATGCCAGCCAACTGGTTTTTTAGTAAAAAAGCTAACAAAATAAAAAGGGATAAAGCGACATGCAGTTCTTAATAGAATTTCGTCCCGGATAGGTTTAGAACCTGTATCCGAGTGAAAAATTTTTGTTCCAGTTACATATTTCGCTAAACTTCTGCCTAGAAGCCATTCTGTAATGAAATAATAAAAAAAAGTAATTCCAGAAATATATAGAACACTTTTTATAGAAAAACGTAATCCGCTTTGTAAAACTGATTCATCCCCAGATATAATTACAAAAAGATAAATTAATCCTGCAACTAGTACTCCATCCAAAATAGCGTTTATAAGTCTTACATACCACTTTACTGGTTTAACCTCAACGTTTCTTTCGTCCTGCACCCGAGTCCCGTTTATTTCAACATAGCCCATATCAGCCTTGTCTAATGTTCCCAAAATATGGAGCAAAGTGCTTTTGCCTGAACCGGATGGCCCGGCAATGGCAACTACTTCTCCCTTGTTAATTTCTACATCCACTCCTCTCAAAACTTCAACAGTTCCGTATCGTTTATGAATATTTTTTCCGGTTATCATGCAGCCAAATGTGAGTTTAATAAATCAAATATCTGCAAATAGCAACCGCCAGCAAAACCTCAAATTTTTGCCTGGCCGATTTTTTTAAGAAATCCTTCAAAACCGGTGAACAACTAAGGATTTGGAAAATTCGTTAATAAAGCTACATTTGCCGAAAATTAGGGTGAAAGACCCATTAAAAATTAAACCCCTTCGAATATGTTTTGGACATTAGAATTA
>JBKJIX010000211.1:0-30326 GCA_046598205.1 Chitinophagaceae bacterium | reverse complement strand
GCTTCCATATTAAACTGGCCGTTGAAACCTTCCAGCATAAACTTTTTCATCGCCAGTTGAGCAAATACTTCTTTAATGCTGTCGTTATACTCCTTAGAATGAAGTCGGCTGTCAGTAACCGCAGGGGATTGTTGGATGAATTGAATTAGCGAACCGATTTCTGTTACAAAATAAGTAGCTGCCGCTTTTATTCTTTCCTGTAATGGTTGACTTTCTTCCGGCGATTCGGGCTGCTGAAATAAAAACTGTAGTTGCACCTGAAACTTCTTTGCTGTTTCCTGGAGTTTATCCAATTTTCCCAGCAGTTCTTGTGTCCAGGTAAATGATTCTGGATTAAAGGAGGATGCATGTTCGAGTAAATACTCCAGTAACTCTTTTCCGCTGTTAATAGCTACCGAAAAATCAAATGTGGAAAGCAATATGGTTTGCTGGTAATGTTTTTTAGCGATGGCAAACTCTTGCTGTAGCTGACCACTTGATGCACTTCGTTGCGAAAATTCTACAATTCTTCTATCGCTGAACAGGCTGGATGAATTGACCCGGCTTTGTAGCACCATTCCTTCCAGGTTGGTACACCGGCTAAGTGCAACATACACCTGGCCGGGAGCAAAAGCTGCTCCGGCATCTATGATGGCTTTTTCAAACGTAAGCCCCTGGCTTTTATGAATAGTGATGGCCCAGGCCAGCCGCAATGGATATTGAGTGAAAGAACCCAGCACATCAGAATCTAATTGCCGGGTAGATTTATTTAATGTGTAGCGGATGTTTTCCCATTTTTCTTTTTGGACTTCTATTTCTGCTGATTCCACTTCACCTGCCTGTCCGGCAGGCGAGCACTGTACAAAAATTTTATCTTTCTCCAACTTAGATACAATTCCAATCTTTCCATTGAAGAACCGCTTTCCTTTATCAGCCGTATCGTTTCTTATAAACATTACCTGTGCGCCAATTCTCAATTGAAGAATTACTTCGGCAGGATAAGCCCGGTCAGAAAATTCTTCCTGTATTTCTGCTTCATAAGTAAAAAGTGGGGAATCAAGTCCGCTGAGCTCTCTTGCATTTATTTCGCTTGCTTTATTATTATGTGTAGTAAGAATAATATACCCGTCTTGTTTGCTGCGGCGAAATGTTGGTTGAAAACGGGTTTCTAATAGTTGAATACCGTCTTCATCCAATTCATTATTACGAACCTGGTTCAGCATGGTAATAAACCGCTCATCTTTTTGCCGGTATATTTTATTGAATTCAATATACACCGGCGGCTCTTCTTCCAGCACCTTGCTGTCGAAGAAATATTGACCCCTGTAATAGTCTGACAATAAACTCCATTCCTGTTCTTTTACCACCGGTGGCAATTGCAACATATCTCCTATAAATAATAACTGAACACCTCCAAACCGCTCAGCTGGTCGTTGCCGGATATGCCGCAACACAGTATCAATTGCATCCAGCACATCGCAACGAACCATGCTTATCTCATCAATCACCAATATTTCTAATTGCTGAAGTACCTTTTTCTTATCGCTGTTGAACCGTAACCGACTAAGGAGACTGTGTTTATTAGAAACCTCTTGTCCTTCTGCTGCCGGAAAACCAGTTCCTCTTGTCTCAGGTATAAACGGCGCCAGCGGCAACTGAAAAAAAGAATGAATCGTAACACCTCCTGCATTGATAGCCGCTACACCGGTTGGTGCCACCACCGCCATTTGCTTAGGGCAATTTTTCCGGATGTATTTTAAAAAAGTTGTTTTGCCTGTACCGGCTTTGCCGGTAAGGAAAATATTTCGATTGCTCTGATTGACTAACTGAATAGCCAATTGAAACATTTCATTATCGGTATCGGGAGTGAATGTTACCACATTTTTTGTTTTAGCCACGAATTGACACAAATTAACACGAAAAAAGTTACACAATCAGTCTCTTGTATTCTATTCCGGTTTTGCCAAAGTTGACAATTAGACCAATACGGCAACCGGATGCTTTAAGATAGTTTAATGTCTGAGAGATTGTCTTTTCAATAATACCATCGTCTCCTGATTTTACTTCAACAATAATATTTTCAAACAAAGTAAAATCTGAATTAAACTTATGCTTTAGTCGCTTCCCTTTATAAAATACCGACAGTTCATCTTCTCTTATATATGGAGTAATGTTATCAACAAACTCTTGCTCCATAGCATCTTTGTAAATAATTTCAGAAAAACCATATCCCAAAACTTTCCAGACTTCCATGCAATAACCAACAATTGCATAAACTTCATCTTTATAAAGTATCTGTGTCATAAATAATTTTAAAAAACCACGAAATCATTCTTTGTACACCTAACATCCAAAAGGCTGTTTTTCGTGTCAATTTGTGTGATTTCGTGGCCTACTGTATTTTATTCTTCTGTGGGTTTAGCTCCCAGCATCAGCAACTCATTCACCTGTATTTCGGTAACGTATTTTTTATTGCCATCCTTATCCTCATAACTGCGGTTCACCAGTTTTCCTTCCACCGCTACTTCCTTGCCAACGGTTAAATGCTTTTCAGCAATCTCCGCCAGTTTGCCCCACATTACCAGGTTGTGCCACTGTGTTTCTGTTACTTTCTCGCCTTTGGCATTGCGATACACTTCGCTGGTGGCCATGCGGAAGTTGGCTACTTTCTTTCCGCTTTCAAATGTTTTTACTTCCGGTGCAGTACCGAGGTTGCCAATCAATTGAACTTTGTTTTTTAATGCGTACATGTTTTTAAGTTTTGTTCACCCGCCGTAGCTTTAGCGGAGGTGGGTGACTGTTTAAAATTTATTTATTTCAACCAACCGGCAACATCGCCGATTGACAACACAAAGATGATAGTGGCCGGAAGCGGTAGCCGGTTTTTATCCCCTTACTTGCGTAGTTAGGCGTTTATAAACGGTTATACTTATAAATTTTTATCTTATCTTGAGGGCTGAAACCCATACCTGTATTATGATTCAGCAAAAAATGGATACCAAAAACTGCCTGGCCTGCGATAAGTCAATTAAAGGGCGTTCCGACAAAAAGTTTTGTGATGACTATTGCCGGAACAACTATAATAACCAACTAAAAGCTACTACCGGCACCCAAATACGGTTGATAAATAATGCACTTGCCAAAAACTACCGCATACTGGAAGCCCTGCTGGCAGGAGATAAAGAAATCGCTAAAACCACAAGAGAGCAGCTTCTATTAAAAGGGTTTTCGTTTAAATACCTCACACATATCTATACCACCAAGAGCAGCAAAACTTATTACTACTGCTACGAATATGGCTACCTGCCATTGGACAATGACTGGTTTTTGATAGTCAGGAAAAAAGAGGAATAGCTATAAAACAAATGAGCTATTCCCTTTGAGGAAATAGCCCATTTAGCAACTTTTCATAGCCAGCTTTTATTCTTTTTTACCGCCACCCCTTGCCAATACTACTAGCAGGAGAATAAAAACTGCCCCGCCTACAACCCAAACCCAAGGTTGCTGATACCAGTTGCTGTTATTGTCTTTATTAAGGCTAATATCAACATCCACTTTTTTGTCCTGAGCAAAAAGTTGCAGTGAGATAAGGCTTGTTAGAAATAATAAAATAGTTCTGTGCAGTAAATTTTTCATTGCAATTTGTTTTAAATTAATGATGATGGCCGCAAGCACTCTTCAGCCTGACATTACTTATTAAAAATAATCGTACCATAATTATACCCCTTTAAAACCAGCGAATTGACCAATGATTAATGCAAGCAGGTGCTTTTTTGAGGAATATTTTCCCCGGACAAAAAGTTACCAGAGCAAAAATAAATTCTGCGCTGCCTGATACCGGTGAAAACAGCCCTGGTGGTTTGGCATTACTTACCAAACCGATTCCCGCTAAGCATTAATGTGCTTCCACTGAAATGAAAGTGCATATTCAACAGGCTCTGAATACGGCAATTGAAAAAAATTTTCTGGTAAAGAAATAATGCCTTTTTTATACAACACATAGCTAAGCATACAAAAGGTGAAAGTGGGGGCCGTGGATTATGCTGGATTAAAATAAAAACCCCAACATTTTATTGTCAGGGCCTTTTTGCTTCGGGGTGGTGTGGGCCGGGGTTGAACCGGCGACACATGGATTTTCAGTCCATTGCTCTACCAACTGAGCTACCGCACCATTCCTGAAACACATCTACTCCGATAAGTGGAAGCCTATCTTCGCTTTTGTGCTTCGGGGCTGCAAATATATATGGAATTCACAAAAAATCCACATTAAATACGACTTAGTTTGGCCCTACATCCCGTATTCACTCAAAAACTTAATCCGCATGATTTTCAACTGTTCCCAGTTAAAATTATACTCAGAAAGCTCTTCCTGCGCCACCTGCAAAGAAGAGGTTTCGCAACTTTTAAAATACTCAATAATCTCATCCTGGTCGTCCTCATCCAGCATTTCATCAATAGCATAAGTAAGATTGAGTTTGGTGCCGCTGGCTGCAATGGTTTCCATTTCTTCCAGCATTTCATCCATCCTCCATCCTTTGTTTTTGGCTATCGTTTCAAGAGAAACTTTCTTATCGGTATTCTGAATGATATAAACCTTGCTGCCGCTTTTATTTACCACACTCTTCATCACAAAATCATCCGGCCTTTCAATATTATTATCTTCTACGTAACGCTTTATTAGTTCTACAAATGGTTTCCCAAATTTTATTGCTTTTCCCTTACTTACTCCCTGGCATTTTTCCAGTTCTTCCAATGTGGTTGGATACATGGTGGCCATGTCTTGCAATGTATTTTCCAGGAAGATGACCCAGGAAACCAGGCCAACCCTTTTTGCTTCTTTCTTTCGCAACTCTACCAGCATATCCATCAATCTTTCATCAGCAGCAGCACTCTCTGTTACTTCAGTTCCTTCCTCATCATCCGCATTAGCTTCATCATACAATTTATTGAGTACAATCTGGAATGATTTCGGTTTCTTCAAAAATGTTTCTGCCCTTTTAGTGAACTTCAACACACCATACTCTTCAATATCTTTTGTCAGCAACCCCTCTAATATCAGTTGCCTGATCAGTGAGTTCCAGAAATGGTTATCTCTGTCGTTTCCACTGGCAAAAGCATCAAGTGCATCATGGCGAAACATTTGTATTTGCGGTGTTAACCGACCGCTGATTATTTGCACTACATAATCCGTAGCAAACCTTTCATCCAATGCTTTAATAGCCTTTAATGCAATAACTACATGTTCTTTTGCTTCCACCCTTTCTTTTGGATGCTTACAATTATCACATTGACCGCAATTCTCATTTTCATACTCTTCGCCAAAATAACTCATTAATAATTTGCGGCGGCAAACCCCGGTTTCTGCAAAAGCTACTGTTTCATTTATTAGCTGTGCCCCCACTTCTCTTTCGCTAAGTGGTTTATCCCGCATCAGATGTTCGAGTTTACTTACATCTTTATGGGAATAATAAAGTACACATTTTCCCTCCAGCCCGTCACGACCGGCACGACCAGTTTCCTGGTAATAGTTTTCTATTGATTTGGGAATATTATAATGTATCACAAAGCGGATGTCTGGCTTATCAATACCCATTCCAAAGGCAATGGTGGCGCAGATTACCTGCATATCCTCTCCGAGGAACTGGTCTTGCCTTTCTGCCCGCAGTTTACTGTCAAGGCCTGCATGATAAGCAACTGCCTTAATACCGTTTGCATTTAAAATATCCGCCAGCTCTTCTGTTGTTTTTCTGTTGAGTGTATAAATAATGCCGCTTTTTTTCTTCATACTTTTAATAAAGCGGACAATATTTTCGTCGGTCTGTGACTTTATTATTTTAGGTAATACTTCATAATAAAGATTAGCCCGGTTGAAGGAGGAAATAAAAATATTTGGTTCCTGCAAATCAAGATTTTTTACAATATCGCTTTGCACTTTAGGAGTTGCTGTTGCTGTCAATGCAATTACCGGTGCATCCGGGTTTATTTGTATCATCATTTCCCGCAAGCGGCGGTATTCGGGACGAAAATCATGCCCCCACTCAGAGATACAGTGTGCTTCATCAACAGCGAAGAAAGATATTTTCAAATCGGCAAAAAATTCAATGTTCTCTTGTTTGGTCATTGTTTCCGGAGCCACATACAGCATTTTAGTTTTGCCGGAAAGCAAATCATCATGCACTTCTTTTATTTCTTTTTTATTTAATGTTGAATTAAGAAAGTGGGCTACATTGTCATTACTACTGTAGCCACGAACCAGGTCCACCTGGTTTTTCATTAAAGCAATTAATGGAGAAACGATAAGGGCAACGCCATCACTCACCATTGCCGGAAGTTGATAACATAAACTTTTGCCGCCGCCTGTTGGCATGATGACGAAAGTATCATGACCAGCCATTAACGACTCAATTGCTTTCTCCTGAGTTCCTTTAAATTTATCGAAGCCAAAATATTCATGCAGGGCCTTGTGCAGATCGAATTTTTTGTTGGCCGTTGCGGGTTCTTTTACTTTTATTGTTTTTCCGGCTTTTGCTGGATTGGATTTTGTTGCCGGCTCTTCTTTTGCAGAGGCAGGCTTTTTCGCTGTTGATGTTCCCATTTCGCTTTAATTTCTATCGCACTTACTATAAATACAAATTTATTTAAGATACTCATTTTTGTCCGACCACCGCCCTCTTGTGCAGCTATATTTTTGCACAACAAGAATTATCGTCGGATAAATAAGTGTTTGCTCGGTCTTAATAGTCAGGCTATCAGTCGGTTGGTAAAAAAACCCGGCCCCGCAGAAACGGGGTCACACTTCTTCTTCCCCGTCATTGAGGATAGCGAATTTACGAATGTTTCACCACCCGTTTAGAGACGAAGCGTTAAAAATAAAGTGCAACGATTGCATAACAGAGACTTCATGCCAAATCCTCTAAATTTGCGGCTTTATCAGCCGAAGTCTTTTAACAACGGCGGGTTTCAATCATGTCCATTTCAATAAAACAAATTGCTCTCAGAACCATTGAGTTGGAAGCTCAGTCAGTCGCTGGTCTTGCTTCTTTTATCAATGAAGGTTTTGAAAAAGCGGTACAGGCCATTGCAAATGGAAAAGGCCGGGTGGTTGTTAGTGGAATCGGAAAAAGTGCTGTGATTGCACAAAAGATTGTTGCCACCTTTAATTCTACCGGTACCCCTTCCATATTTATGCATGCAGCAGATGCTATTCACGGCGACCTCGGTATAGTGCAGCAAGAAGATGTGGTAATAATTATCAGCAAAAGCGGCGAAAGCCCCGAAATAAAAGTGCTGGTACCGTTGATCAGAAATTTTGGTAACGTTATAATCGGAATGGCGGGAAATGTTGACTCCTATCTCGCAAAAAACTGTACACATATATTAAATACAACTGTTGAACAGGAAGCTTGTCCCAATAATCTTGCACCAACAACCAGTACTACCGCACAATTGGTAATGGGAGATGCATTAGCCGTTTGTCTGATGGAGTTAAAGGGGTTTCAACCAGACGATTTCGCCAAATTCCATCCCGGGGGGATGCTGGGAAAGAAATTGTACCTGAGAGTTTCCGATTTATATACCAATAATGAAAAACCAAAAGTGCTGGCCCATCAATCGCTGAAAGAAGTGATTATAGAAATGACAACAAAAAGATTGGGAATAACAGCAGTAGTAGATAACAATGATAATTTGCTTGGCATTATTACCGACGGCGACTTGCGGCGAATGCTGGAAAAAACAATTGCGATAGATAAAGTAAAAGCAAGTGATATAATGACGGCAGACGCAAAAACTATTGGCCCGGATGAGTTGGCCATAGATGCCCTGGATTTACTGCGCCGAAAAGAAATATCACAATTAGCAGTAATAGAAAATGGAAAATATGCAGGTATTATAAATTTGCATGATTTAATACGAGAGGGTTTGATTTAAGCCCCCTATCCCCTAAAGGGGGTGTAAAAAGAGAGAAAGATTTTTTAATGAGTCGTAAAACAAAGCCCCTTTAGGGGTTGGGGTATGAACAAACATCACTACGTAGCAATAATGGCAGGGGGAATCGGAAGCCGCTTTTGGCCGATGAGCCGCACCGATTTTCCAAAACAGTTTTTAGATATTCTTGGAACCGGCAAGACGCTGATACAGCAAACTTTTGACCGCTATCGTAAGCTGGTGCCGGTAGAAAATGTTTATGTGGTGACTGCCCAGGAATACGTTGGTATTGTAAAAAAACAATTGCCTGATATTCCTGAAGAGAATATAGTGGCAGAGCCTTCAAGAAAAAACACTGCGCCTTGCATCGCCTACATTGCCTTTAAGTTGCTGAAGAAAGATCCCAAGGCATTGATGATTGCCGCACCAGCTGATAATCTCATTTTAGAAACAGATGAGTTTATCAAGACGGCAAAAAAAGCATTGAGTTTTGTTGATGATATTAACGCATTGGTTACTATCGGTGTAAAACCTACCTATCCTAACACCGGTTACGGTTATATCCAGCATGATACAAAAGAAGCGGCACCGGGTGTTTATAAAGTAAAAACGTTTACCGAAAAGCCGAATTTAGAATTGGCAAAAACATTTATTAACAGCGGCGATTTTTTGTGGAATGCCGGCATCTTTACCTGGAAAGTAAAAAATGTATTAACTGCTTTTGAAAAATACCTCCCGGAAATTTATGATGTATTTGCCGCAGAGAAAGATAAGTTCAATACGCCGGAGGAGAAGGAAGCTATTGAAAACATTTATCCGCAATGCACCAACATCTCTGTTGACTTTGGCGTAATGGAAAAAGCAGATAATGTTTATCTTATTCCAGCATCTTTTGGCTGGAGCGACATGGGGACATGGAACAGTGCCTGGGAAAATAAAGACAAAGATTATTTTGGTAATGCGGTTGTGGGCAAAAAAGTGATGGCGGTTGACGCAAGAAATTGTATGGTACATGTACCAGATAATAAATTGGTACTACTACAGGGTCTTGACGAATTTATAATAGTTGATACCAAAGACGTTTTGTTGATTTGTAAAAAAGATAAAGAACAGGAGATAAAAGAATATGTGGCAGAAGTAAGGCGGAACATGGGTGATAAATACTTGTAGGCTGTTGTATACACCGATGTCTGAATAAATACCGCTTGGTGTACTTGCTTTTCTCCCAACTTGTTTACTTTTAACCAGGAAAATAAGTTATGGCTTCATTCCCCGCAAATAATATTCTCTTTCTCGACATTGAAACGGTGCCGCAGTTTTCATCTTACGGCGAGTTGCCGCAAGACTGGAAACAATTGTGGGACACTAAATCAAACACCTTATCGAAATACCACGAAGGCCAAACCAACGAATCATTATATCCCCGTGCAGGAATTTATGCAGAGTTTGGAAAAATTGTTTGTATCAGTTGCGGAGTGCTACAGGGGAGTGGCGACCAGCGAAAATTTATTCTCAAAAGCTTTTCAGGAGATGATGAAAAACTGTTGCTACAGCAGTTTAACGAAATGCTTAATAAATGGGTGGCCGGAGAACCAAAATATCTTTGTGCCCACAACGGAAAAGAATTTGATTTTCCCTACCTCTGCCGCCGGATGATTATTAATAACCTTCCTATTCCCGCTACACTAAATTCTTCCGGTAAAAAACCCTGGGAGGTAAATCATTTCGACACATTAGAGCTTTGGAAATTTGGTGACTTTAAAAGTTTTACCTCATTGAATTTGCTGGCCCATACCCTAGGTATAAAAACACCGAAAGATGACATTGACGGCAGCATGGTGTGGGAAGTATATTGGAAAGAAAAGAATTTGCAGCGCATTGTTACCTATTGTCAGAAAGATGTGGTGACGGTAGCACAGATATTATTAAGAATGAACGGCGAGCCGCTAATCAAAGAAGAAAACATAGTTACAAAATAGTTTTTTAATTTTGTTAAAATCTAAGTTTATGAAAGAAGTTGTTCTGGAAGTAAAAGAGGAAAAATACCGGTTCTTCATCGAGCTTATTAACAATTTTGATTTCGTTTCGGTAAAAACCCAATCTAAGAAGGAACTTCTCTTAAACATAGCAAGAGGGATGCAGGAGGCCGCCCTGGCAGAAAAAGGAAAAATTGAATCCCGTCCTGCTAAATCTTTTTTAAATGAGCTTTGATGTTCGAACACTGCCAAACTTTGAAAAAGAAGCAAAACGGCTGAGTAAGAAACACCGTTCCTTAAAGAAAGACCTTCTTATCCTTATCGAAAGTCTCGAAAAATCACCGCAACAGGGAAAACCACTTGGCAATGATTTTTATAAAATACGAGTTGCTATAAGCAGCAAAAGCTCCTGAAAGTCTGGCGGTGCAAGAATTGTTACCTGTGTTAAAATAGCAAAAAAGGTTGTTTTCCTTTCTTCAATATATGACAAATCTGAAAAAACCACTATTACTAACCAGGAATTGAAGCTTTTCGCTAAGCAAATAAAATTTTAATCAAAATGTCAGAAAGAATAAATTACTCCTCCGGTGCTAAATGGGAAGACATCGTTGGTTACAGCCGGGCAGTAAAAGTTGGAAACATCATTGAAGTAACGGGAACCGTGTCCGTTGATGAAAATAGTTTGCTGATTGGTAAAGATGATGCTTACGGGCAAACTAAATTTATTATTGAAAAGATTGAAAAAGTATTACAACAGGCTGGTGCATCATTGAAAGATGTGGTACGGACAAGAATGTTTGTCACCGACATCAGCCGCTGGGAAGAATATGGAAAAGCCCATGGCGAATTTTTTTCTGCTATTAAACCCTGCACCTCAATAATTGAAGTAAAGGGATTAATAGCCCCGGAATATTTAATAGAAATAGAAGCTACCGCTATTATAAGTTAACCTCTAAACAAAGCACCATGAAAAAAATTATTTGTCCGTTATTATTTATTGCAATCGTTATTTACAGTTGTGGTAATAATGACAAAAAGCCAACACCTGTTGCAGAAAAACCAGAAATAAAAATTGACTCTTCATTACTTACCGACAGCAGTTGGGGCTTGATAAAAAAAAGCACCGACTTTGCGGGGCTACAGGCAATATATGGTGCGGCTAATGTAAAAAATGAAAGAATATGCGGTCCTGAATGTGCAGACAGCCTTGACGTAACAATAATTTATCCTGAAAAAAATAATGAGTTCACTGTTTACTGGAAAGACAGCCTTTATCATAAGGCTATCGCTTTTATAGAAACCTATTTACCCGACGGCCCTTATCACACAGCCAACGGACTTAAAATAGGCTCTACGCTGGAAGACCTTTTAAAAATAAATGGCAAAAAAATTATTTTCTCTGGCTTTGACTGGGACTACGGCGGGTCTATTCAAGACTATGGCATGGGTACATTACAAAATTCACCGCTTGGTTTCCGTCTTGAGATGGCGGGGGATGGCGGAACAGAACTATCCGGCGATTCAGAATTCAACACAGAAATGCCGGAAGTAAAAAAGAACCTGACTAAAATAAAAATATCGACCCTTTCCCTTTCGTTATCTAAAGGCCAATAAATGAATGTCGAATCGCTTCATGAATATTGTTTGAGCAAACCCGGTGGCGAAGAAACATTACCCTTTGGCCCGTACACGGTAGTGTACAAAGTAGGCGGCAAGGCCTTTCTGTTAACAGGTTTGGATAGCGAAGATTTTCGCTTCAATGTTAAATGCAACCCGGATAAAGCCATTGAATTAAGAGAAGCGTTTTCCTGTGTGCTTCCCGGCTATCACACCTGCCCACCGTACAAGACTTGGCAGGCGGGTGAATAAGAAACACTGGAATACAATTGTATTGGATAGCCTGCCTCTACCAAACAATTAAAAGAGTGGATTGACCATTCGTACGATTTAGTGGTTGGTAAAATGAAATCAAAATAATGATTGCCTCTTCTGTTTATTGATTTGCTAATTTGCAGATTATCTCATTTTCAAAATTGCTGCTTTGCACATCAACTCCAAACTCCCCAACGTGGGCACCACCATCTTCACCGTAATGAGTGGTCTGGCTACAGAATACAACGCCGTCAATCTTGGCCAGGGCTTTCCCGACTTTCCAATGAATCATGAACTAACCAGGCTGGTGGCCGAAGCAATGAAAAATAATTTCAATCAATATCCACCCATGCCCGGATGGATGCCATTAAGAGAAGCAATTGCTGAAAAGGTGGCGTTTCTATATCAAACGAAAATCAATCCGGATACAGAAATCACTATTACCCCTGGTGGCACTTATGCTATCTATTCTTCGCTTACCGCCATCCTGCAACCCGGTGATGAAGTAATTGTTTTTGAACCCGGATACGATAGTTATGTTCCAAATATTGAGATCAATGGAGGAAAAGCTGTTACCATTAATTTAGTTTATCCCGGCTATCATATTGACTGGGTATCAGTACAAAATGCCATCACTCCAAAAACAAAAGCTATCATCATTAATTCACCTCACAATCCAACCGGAAGTGTAATTGGTGAAGAAGATATTCAACAGTTGAGAAAAATTACAGTCGGTACCAACATTTTCATCATCAGCGATGAAGTGTATGAACATCTCATCTTTGATAACATCCCGCACCAGAGCATCCTTCGTTATCCTGATCTGTTGGAGAGAAGTTTTGTTTGTTATTCTTTTGGTAAAACCTATAACTGCACCGGCTGGAAATTAGGTTACTGCATTGCACCGGCAGCATTAACAAAAGAATTCAGAAAAGTTCACCAGTTCAATTGTTTTAGCTGTCACACACCATCACAGGTGGGACTGGCAATATTTTTGAAAAATAAAGATGCCTATTTATCGCTGCCTTCTTTTATGCAGGAGAAAAGGGATTACTTCAAACATCTGATGCAGCAAACAAGGTTTACCATGCAGGAGTCGTTCGGCAGTTATTTTATTTGCGGCAGCTATGAACGAATAAGTGATGAGGCCGATAAAGACCTTGCCATCCGGTTAACAAAAGAAGCCGGTGTAGCAACGATACCAGTTTCTGCTTTTTATCAAAATGGAAAGGACGATAAGGTGCTGCGGTTTTGTTTTTCGAAGAAAAAAGAAACATTGGAAGCGGCGGTTGAAAAACTAAGCCGGGTATAAAAATCAGAGTTCGCTGGCGGGAATTTTTTTTATTTTCCCGTTTTTATCCGCAACAATAAGAAGGCCGTTATTTCTTTTTTTCTCCCCAATTAGCTTTGTCGCTGTTTTTTTAAGGCCTTTTTCTATCTTGGCATCAAGCATATCCCATTTTGCAATGTTTCTTATTTTTTTAACTGTCCCCATATTGCTAAGTTAGTTATTTCTGTTTCTGTTTCAATGCCTCCCCTTGCTATTAATTCGGCGGGCAATGATTCGTTATTATAGATATACCACCTGTCTGATATTTTTATAAATGCTGGAAAATTTATCAGGCCTGCTTTAAATCTTCTTTCTATTACTTCAACCGGAATGTTGTGCCCGCCTTCCGCAACTCTGCTGGCAACCCTCTTTTTTGCGAGGTCAGCACTGGGTAGCCAAAAGAATAGCAAAACAATTGTAAAGCCGCTGTCTCTTGCCCTTTTAATAAGATTAGTATAAGATCGTGTAGCTAATGTAGTTTCAATACCAAAATCATTCCCTTCTCTGAGTAAATCTTGTATTCTTTGCAGCATTATTCTTCCTGCTTGAAAAGAAACGGATTCCGGGGCGAACGGTGACAACCCTTTTGCTATTTCATCTGCATTTACAAACTGATAGCAATTAAGCATCTCGGGTAAAACTGTTTTTGAAGCTGTTGTCTTCCCTGCACCATTAGGACCTGCGATAATATAAAGCATCGGCATAATCACTGTAATTTAAACATTTACCTTTATTGCAAATGCCCATTGATCCCCGATACAAAGGAATATTCTACATGCTGCTTGCGGCTCTTGGCTTTTCACTAATGGGCGGTGCGGCTAAATTATTGAAAGGAAGTTTTGGTGCAGGACAATTAGTTTTTTGGAGAAATGCTGTTGGCCTGGTTGTGCTGATTGCCGGCTTTATTGCAAAGCCGCCGGAAAACAAAGGTGGTAAATTTCATCTCTTGCTTTTCCGTGGTATGATGGGTACAATAGCCTTATATACCCTGTTGTACTGCATACTTCATCTGCCGCTTGGCACGGCCATGACGTACAATCTGACTTCAGCGTTATTCATTGCCGTTTTTTCTTTTTTGCTTTTCAGAGAATATCATGGTCGCATTGTTTTACTGGCGGTGCTGCTTGGCCTTGTTGGAATGTTGCTGATTTACAAACCAGCTATGCACTATCCCTGGTATTATCACTTGACGGGATTGATTTCAGGAATTACATCTGCACTGGCCTACATCACCGTCAACAGGCTGGCTGGTTATTATGATTCCAGGATAATTGTGCTGGCCTTTATTGGCACAGGTGTTCTTGTTCCAACAATTTTAATGCTGGTAAAATATATTTTCCAACTACCCGCCGATGATGTTTTTTTTATTACCTGGCGATGGCCTGTTGGTATAGAATGGTTTTATATTAGCTGGTTGGGTCTTGCTGCATTGTTTGGTCAATACTTTGTTACCAAAGCATATGGGGCTGATAAGGCTGGTATTGTTTCTTCTATCGGCTATGCAAATATTATTTTCTCTGTTTTCATCGGTATGGCACTCGGTGATGCATTTCCAGATTGGATGTCAACACTCGGTATAGTATGCATCATTTGCAGCGGGGTTATTATTTCATTGGTTAAAAAGAAAGCTACTTCCTGATTTTTGAACCCCTTCGGCATATAGTATTCTCTATGTGTTGTACTAATATGTTCTATGTGTGTGGTTCAAATTTTATAGAGCGGGGTTGTAAGCTTATTCTCTTAATTTAAACAACCCCTGATTGTATTTCAACCCTTTTGTTGTCGCCGTTGGCAAAATCTACATGGTAATAAATTTCCCTGCATTCATCACTCATCGGAATTTTGTTTTTTCTCAATATGCTGTAATATTTCACCATAGGTTTCTGGCATTGTATTCCACATACCCTTGTGCCTGTTAGATAATTTTTCTCCATTCCAAATAAGCTAATGTGCCAATGAATATTGCTTCTGCCAGGAAATAAACCGTTCCATATACAGTAGCAGTATTAAAATAATACACAACTATACATAAAGCAAACAGTGTGTACACTACGTTGGCAACAACCAAAAAGTACACCAAATTTCTGGAATGTGTTTTCCCCCTTGCCAAACGAATGGAGTACACGGAATATGCAACGCTTATAATAGCAAGGATTTGCAATAAATTCCGCGGCAGGTTAAAAAATACAGACAGCCTATAGCTGAAAATTAATACAAGAGTTCCCGCCAGCAGGGCAGCAATGCCATCAATCAAGAGTAATTTTTTTAAAGAAAATAGTTTATACATTTTTATGGCAACTCAATCATTTTTAATACATAGGGCGGTTAATAGCTAAGGTAAGCCCGGTTGTTCAAAAATTATTAAATAAATCAACGGTAGATTGAATAAAGTCCCTTGGACTTCTAAAAGACAATGAGCAGATATTACAATATTATTCAAATTCTAAAAAAAGATAAAGTGGGAAATTTTTTTACAAACAAAAGAATTGCTCACTATTGGCTTGATAGTCATGAAAAAAATAAGAGTGACACAACGTTTGCCTTTTACAATGAAATAACTTCAATAGATACCTTCTATGAAGTTCCAGATACTTTCGGTCTTTATATGAAAATTACTAAAAACGACAGCATGACATTTAGGGTTTATACGGGAGGGACTAAAGGCGAAATCAAATCGTTTTTTAAAGAAGCTATCAGAGTTTGGAAAAAGAATTGAATGTAACAAACTACAGACAACATTCGTTTCACCCCTTCCTCTTTATCCACTTTTCAAACCTCGCCAAAAAATCTTCTTTCCGTCTCGTTGCTAGCGGAATTTCTTTTCCGTTTTCCAATACCACTTCGCCGCCGCTGCCTTTTATATATTCTTTTATGTAGTGGATGTTAATGATGTATTTATCATGTATCCGGGTAAAGTTATTTTCCGGCAATAGTTTTTCATACTCTCCCAACTGTCTTGATACCACAATCTTTTTATCATCACACAAAAAGAAATGAGTGTAGTTGCCGCTGCTTTCGCAGTACATGATGTCAGCCACTTTTACAAACACCAGCCCATTAGTGGTAGAGAGAGGAATTTTATCCGGTGCCGCCTGTTTGCTATTCTGTTCCAGCAATGAGAACAGGTTTTTATTGATACTTTTTTCTTCAATTCTTTTGGTGGCTGTGTCAACGGCGGCCATCAGTTTTTCTGCCTTCACCGGTTTGGTAATATAGCCGGTGGCATGGTGTTCAAATGCTTCCACGGCATAATGGCTGTAGGCAGTAACAAAAATCACTTCAAAAGAAACCGGTTCCAGTTTTTTTAACAGGTCAAACCCATTGAGGTGCGGCATCTCCACATCGAGGAAAACAAGCTGTGGATGCAGTTCCTTTATTATTTGCAATCCCCTTTTGACCCCGGTTTCCGTGGCCATTATTTTTACAGACGGGCAGTGCATCTCCAGCATATTTTGCAGCAGCCTGATATTTTGCGGCTCATCATCAATAATTATACAACTAATCATGGTTTTAGGTCGGTTGGTATTTTAATTATAATGGTAGTACCGGTTGGCTCCCCTTTCTCATTTTTTTTATCAATGATTTCCTGCTGAATATTGTAAAGCTCGGCTCTGCGTTTGGAAATAGTCATGCCCCGGCTCTGGTATTCAATATGCATGCTGCTTTTCAATTGCGCTGCTTTTTGCCGGCCAATGCCATTATCATCTATCATACAAACAAGGTATTCTTTTTCGATGGTGGCTGAAATAGTTATTTGTCCCTTTTTTTCTTCCAGGAACCGGATTCCGTGGCGAATGGCATTTTCTACATACGGCTGTAGCAACATGGCCGGAACATAAACATTGTCTTTCTCCGCAACGGCATCGGCTATTATTGTATAATCAAATTTTTCAATGAAACGGAGCTTTTCCAGTTGAAGATAATTATCCAGGTATTTTATTTCTTCGGTTAGTGAGATAACGGCAGCATCTGAATTATCAATAGTGCTGCGCATCAGGTCGGCAAACCGGTCTAAATATTTATCGGCCTGTGTATAATTTTTATCATAAATAAACCCTTTGATGGAGTTCAGACAATTAAAAACAAAATGCGGATTGATTTGTGCCTTTAATGCCTGCATTTCCAGTTCGGCGAGTTTTTTCTCCGTCGTAATTTTTTCAATGGCCTTTTGTTGTCGCAACCTGTTTCTTCGTTGGTTAAAAAATAAAATAGCAGCAAACCCTGTCACTGCAAGTATGCCCCAAAACCAACCGCTTTTCCAGAAAGGTGTTTTTATCCTGAAGCTGATCGTAGCAACCTGTAAGGAGGGATTACCGTCTCTTTTCAAACTGCGTATGCGGATAGTATAATTATCAGGTGGTTGATTTTGCAATGATAGCACATTGTTATCAGCCCTTAACCAGTCGCTGTTATTAATACTGTATTCAAAAAAGGGGTTGAAGCCGGTAAGGTCAACTGCCGAAAATTCTATCCGGATATTATTTTTTGAATACGGCAATGTGTAGGAGGATAAAATAGCCGTGTCAACATTATTAACCGACACTCTTGTGATGAAAGTGGCAATATCTGACAGCGGCAACTGCAGGTTCGCCGGTAAATAACTGATGCCGCCGGTGGTGGCTACATATACCGTGTCATTTTTAATCATAATATCATTTACCTGTTCGCCCATCAGCCCATCCGCAATGCTGAAGTACATATTATGATACACTAATTTTTCATTAACAACCTGATAGCTTAACCTGTTCAATCCTTTGTCGGTGCCAATCCATATTTCTCCGGGTTTGTTGCTATACATTGTTTTGCAAACGGTACCTGGCATGATAGTTCCCAGTGGTATGCCAGCAACTGGTTTATCTTTTTTCAACACCAGCAATGAATCAGAGCTTCGTCCAATCCACATTAAGCCGTCTCTTGTATTTACAATAGAAACAATCCTGTATGTAAGTGCTTTGTAAATATTTCCGAAATAAAAGAGAGAATCTTTATCCCGGCGGTACAGGCCATCAATAGAACCGATATAAATATGTTGATTATCGTCTGCACCAATTGCCGTAATTCTTTTTATAACACTATCTGTAAACTTTCCTGCCATGAAATTATAAGCAAATAATTGTGCATGGCCGCCCAGCAACATGATAGAGTCGTTCAGCCTGTATGCGGCCTTGGTGGATTTGTTAGCCACTTCAAAAAATGATTTTTTAATAATAAACGATTTTTTGTCTATCAGGAAAGACCCTGTTTGTGTAGCTACATATATATCATTCTTCAACTCCAATATATTTCTTACCCAGGAGGCTTCTGCTTTATTTTCCTGTGTATTCAGCATTATTTTTTTGATGCCATACAGCCCGTCATAGATAAACAACTCCCCCTTATTATTGCCAGCAATGATTTTATCTGTTTTCAACAGGGCATTAAAGTTTTTGAGCATCTCTGCTTGATTGGTGTAGGAGGAAATTCTTTTCTGCTGAATTTTTATCAATCCTTCATCTTTGGTAGAAAGCCAGTAGTTCCCGTTATAGTCTTCCAATACATTGCGAACAATGAATTCATTAAAAATATTTTCTTTTAGCGTCAGGGTGACAGCGTCCACAATATAGGTGTTCCCGCTGGCGGATGTAACAGCAAGATCTTTGCTCATCCTGCAAAGTACTTTTAACAAAAAAGGGTATTGTTGATTAATGGTAGAAATAATTTCTCCGGTTGCATTGAATAAAATTTTTGTTATCCCATTTGATTGCAAAATGTACAGAGTATTATTAAAATATTCACTCCCCCTATATTCCTGTCCGAAATACACTGCCCGGGTAATTTTTCCATTTTCCATATATCTTAATGAATCGCTACATATTAAAAGATATTTGCCGGGTTGATAGTCTATAATTTTATAAGGCCAGGGCCCTGCCTTATTTTCGTACATATTTGTGTACTTAATTATTTTGTTGTCCCTATAAATAAAAAGGGTGCGGTCATTATTAAAAAAAGCCATGCCGCCATGCAGCAATACACTGGAAGCACTGGTGTTACCCATTTCAATCTTATCCAGTTCAGGGTCGGTGTCATTATTTTCAAACTTGTCTGTTTTATCATTATAATAAGCTGGCTTCTTACGGAATGGCAACACCCAGAGTCTTCCGCTGCTGTCAATCATTAGCTCTGTTACTTCATTATCCGGCAAACCGTTGACGGTGGTATAGTTTTTAAATGTTCTCCCGTCGTAGCGGGTTACTCCTGTTTCCCCGGCTATCCATAAAAACCCTTTTTTATCAATAATAGTGCGGTAAATAGAGTTGGAGGGCAACCCTTCTTTGGTAGTATAGCGGATGATCTGTGTTGTTTGCGAATACAGCCATTGTGTACAGAAAATGCAAACTAAAAGAATAATATACCTGAGACGGAGCCTCATACATATTAAAAGTATAAAAAGAGAAGCAGATTGTGGAAGAAGTTATTCTTCCAGCCTGTTGGTACAGCTAAATTCTGTTTTCAAAAAGTCATCATAGTAGTCTGCTTTTTGAAAAAGATTGCGGAAAGAACCGGCTCCATTTTCTTTGGTCATATCAAGGTCGTAGATGATGCAACTAAGTACAATATTTTGTTTTACACAGCTTAGCACCAACCCGTTCACCCTAAAATTTTCCTGTAATAAAAATTGGTACAATGGTTTGATCTTGGTTGCATCGGCTGGCATCTGGCACAGGTAAGCATCTCCGGCTATAAAAAAATTCTCTGCGTTATAAGTGATTTTAATTTTTGCCGAGCCTTCTTTCACACTCCAGGTATTTACTCCTTCCCTGGCAAGCCGCACATCTTTACCCAGTTCTTTTAATATTTCTTCAATGGTTTTGGCAGCACCTGTTGCCTCCATTTCTTTTTCGGGTATCTCCGGCAGCTTTGCTTCAGTGCCACAGCTCGGGCAATATTTTTTAGAATCAATATTGTTTTGCGTCACCAAATAACCACAGCTAAAACAACGGGTAGAAGCTTGTCCTTTATTTGGTAAATACATATTCAGAGCTTCCCGTAAATAATTCACCGGTAATGCAAAGCCAAGATTATCGCCGCCTCTTATTATAAAAGAGTTAACTCCAATTATTTCGCCTTTCATATTCACCAATGGACCACCGCTGTTGCCGGGATTAATGGCAGCATCAATCTGTATAAATTTTAATCCGTCTCTTATCCTGTCCACTTTTGAAATCACCCCTTGTGTGGCTGTATAATTCAATCCATAAGGATGGCCGATTGCAACAATAGCATCACCATCTTTCATTTGTTCATATTGCCCCAGCCGAATGTCGGGAAGTTCGATACCAGCAGGAGCTTGTAAAAAAGCAAGGTCATGTTTTCTATCGGTGTACCAAACCCTCGACAAAGCTTTGTCAAATGCTTTACCTGCAATTGTTACTTCTGCATCTTCAGCCACCACATGGGCATTGGTAACGATCAGGTCAAATTCTTTTACATAAAAACCTGTTCCAGTTCCGCCGCCCGTGGCTATCTGGATGATTGCTTTTTGGTATTGCTCTATTATTTGTTGCGAGTCCATTATTTGTTGCTTGTTTATGGTTTTTAGTTTATTGTTCTTTGAATCACAGGGGCTCTAATAGTCCTTCAAACTCTTTACTGTAAGGGTTAACCATAAACAACAAACAGTAAACTATAAACTAATTCTATTCCGGGTCTGTATTTAAAAACTCCATCTCATTGGTAAATGAATAATCAAAATTGACAAGGTTATCGAAACGGAGATTTTGTGTTTTAAAATCCATCAATGGATACTTGTCTTTCCATTTTTCCTGTATTGCTTTTATCTTTTCGCATATTTCTTCTGAGGCAAATTGGTTTTTTGCCGGGTCATAATATCTTTTATGCCCCAATGCTGCGAAATAATCGGAATAGTTCACCATCATATATAAATGCACAAGCTCCGTTATGGCTTTGGGTAAGCTGTAAGAATATTGACAATAGGAAATGCCATACTCTGCAATTTGCGTAGCGATAAAATGATGTTTATTATCCTTGTACCACACCAGGTTTTGGTTGGCTCCATGAATGGAGTCGGCAATTGTTTTGTACTGCTGCGGTGCTACTATCGCAAACGTATATTTTGAGCGGAACAAACAAGCAAAGACTTCTTCTTTTGTTTTTGCCTGCATTTTTCTGAATTCTTCTATCATGTCCCGGTTTTTTTCTATCACCGGTCTTTCATCTTTTTTAAAATAGATGCCGGTAATTTTTTCCAGGTCATGTAACAGTTTTACTTCCGGCGTTATTAAATAATCAATCTTGTAAATTAATGCCAGCAACATATAAGCAATACCACCGGAAAATTTATCCGCATCCAACGGGCTGATAGTGTCCAGTGTTTCCTTTATCCATTTTTGCAGGTATTCATACTTCACTTCCTTTTCAGCTTCCGGAATAACGACGATGTGTTCGTTGTCGGTTATTTCGAGCATGGTAAAATCCTGTACCAGCAGGTCGTCCTGTTTATCTGCCTTGGCTGATAATTCTTTCAGCCCATAATATAATTTGCTGGGGCTGGCGGTTGCTATATCACTGTCGAAGCTCATGCACAGCCTGTCGCTATCTAATGCAAAACGACTGTAGTATAAATTGAAATTCATTTCCAGCAGCCTCCTCATTACCGGCACTGATGGTTGTGGCATACGGGCCAGGGTCACTTCCGCTTTCAGCACTTCATTATTAAAATGGCCTCTTACTATTTTCGATCCCTGGTATAATTGAAACCGGCCTTCCGCACCGTTGCGTTCATACACTACATTTTGTGCGGTATCATCCCGCAGGTATTCAAAAAAAGCATCAATACTTTCTATATATTTTTTTTCTTTGTATAAGGTGTCTGCATCTGTCCAGCGGTTTACTTTAGCCACCGGCTTATTGTTATCAGAATAGCGGCCAAACGGAATGTCGGGCCCCGCCTGCGATTCTTCTTTTTTCTTACTCCTGCCAAATAGTTTGTCAAACATGTATTCTTTTTGTGGATGCGAAAGTTATTGTTTTTTTGAGGGCTAACAAAAAAAGCTCCGTTGAGTTGTGTGTATAACAATAAAAAGTGTGTATATTTAATTTATGCGAAAACGGATAAACATAACGCTGGATGATAATCTTTACAAAACCCTCAAAAAAAGGGCTGGTAAGGAAAAAGTTACTATTTCGGGTATTATCGAAACGGCTCTGAAAAAAACAGCCCCCCGAAAGAAAGATTCCGGGCTTTTAGAAATGATTGACAGCTTACCCACTTGCCGTATTGCTGTTTCAGGCGATTTAAAAAAACAATATTTTGAAAGCCACACCTGATGCAAAAAAAGATTTTTCTGGATGCCAATATCTTGCTTGACTTACTTTTAAAAAGAGATGGCCATGAAACTATCAGACAACTGTTTGAAATTATCATTGCCGGACAAGTAAAAGGATACACTTCCGTATCTGTATTGCACATTTTGGCTTATTGGCTGCAAAAAGCCTATGGCGTGGCAACAGCCAAAAAACTTCTGGTTTCGCTGGCCGATGAAATTACATTTATTGATTGCAGCCATGCTTCGGCCACACAGGCTCTTGCCTCTTCCTTTTCAGATATAGAAGATTCTATACAGTACCATACTGCCATACAGCACAAAATCGGTTTTTTTATTACCCGTGATAAGGGACTTATACGTCAATCAGGTAAAGCGTTGCCTATCGTATCTCCCAAGGCTTTTTTAGAAGAAGATTTGTAGGTTTTTGATTAATTGCGTATTGCAGCAAACCTTTATCTTTGAATCCTTTAATTATTACTTATGAAGTTTATTGCCTCCTCTTCTTCTTTACTGAAACAATTGCAGCATATTTCTGGTGTTATTAACGCCAACACCGTGTTACCAATACTGGAAGACTTTTTGTTTGAAGTAGAAAAAAACAAACTGACCGTAGTAGCCACCGACCTGGAAACTGTAATGAGGGTTCAGTTGGATATTGAAGCCAAAGACAGTGGCAAAGTTTGTATTCCGGCAAAAATCCTGATGGACTCGCTGAAAAATATTGCTGACCAGCCACTCACCTTTAATATTGATAAAAATTTCGGTATTGAAATAACCAGCGACAATGGTAAGTATAAAGTGATGGGCGAAAATCCTGACAACTTTCCAAAGGAACCGGCTGCGGATGATACCACTTCTTTTACTATGACCGCTTCCGCACTGGTAACTGCTATCAATAAAACATTGTTTGCCACCAGCAACGATGATTTGCGTCCGGCCATGACGGGTGTTTTCTTTGAACTGGATAAAAAAGGATTGCAATGTGTGGCTACCGATGCACACCGCCTGGTTCGTTATAAAAGAACAGATGTAAAATGTCCGAAGGCAGATTCATTTATCGTTCCCCGCAAGCCGCTAAACCTGGTAAAAACTGCTATCCCTTCGAATGAAGATGAAATAACGGTGAGCTATAACAGCAACCATCTTTTTGTAAAACATGGCACTACGCAAATGAGTTGCCGCCTGATTGATGCCCGTTTCCCGGATTATAAAGTGGTAATACCTACAGACAATCCTTACAAGTTAACGGTAAACAAAACCGATTTTCAAAATGCCTTGCGCAGGGTGAGTGTCTTCAGTAATAAAAGCACCAACCAGGTGGCCCTAAGCATTAGCGGCAGCGAATTACAACTGGCTGCACAAGATATTGACTTCAGCTTTGAAGGAAACGAAAGAATGAAATGCCAATACAATGGCGAAGACCTAATGATTGCTTTCAATGCCCGGTTCCTTATAGAAATGCTCAATGCTGCAGATAGCGATGAAATAAATATGGAATTATCAACGCCAACAAAAGCCGGTATCATCAAACCAACTGATCTTGATGAAAACGAAGAAATGCTGATGCTGGTAATGCCGTTGATGCTGAATCAATAATAAGAACCCTGCTTACTACCGGCAGGCAGGCACAATTTATTTGATTAAATAGATTTTTAGAAAATACAAAAGCTCACAATAATTGTGGGCTTCTTTTTTTATATGCACTTTTCCTTTTGTACCGATAGATAAGATATTCTGCAAATGCTAAATTGCCCACCCACCCTAACCAAGCAACCACCCGATATACATCCATCGGTGGCAAGGTTACCGTATTGGTGATAGCATATTTCCAGGCCCGCAATGTTAATGCAGATAAAGTAAGAGCATAACTCCTCATCATATAATTGCGGTGCGACTTAAAGTTTTTTTGCTTTGCTTTAAATAAAGCCATGGCTGTAAAAAAAATCCACAAAACAGCTAATGCGACAAAAGCAATTCTTGACAACAGTCCGCCATTGGCATAAAATCCCATTATTAATCCAGCCGGACCAGTAATGAGTAAAACATCTGCCACATAGATATAACCCAGTGTGCGGTGCAGCCGGGGATTACTCTTTAACAGTCTCTTAGAAAATTGAGTAAAACCCGCAAACAACACCCACATACTGGCATACACATGTATAAAAAAAGCCACCCTCCAGTGGTCAATATCAATATATTGCTGCTTTATTCGCAGAAAGCCCACATCCGTGTTATAGGGTATATAAGCCATGGTGATAGAGGCCATCAACCAGCAGAAAAAAGCCAGTGTAAGCAGCAATGCGGCATTCCAAATATTTGTCCGGGTTAGAATTTGTCTTAATTTTAAAAAATAATTAAAAAATAAACTACTCACTTGTACTTCGTAGCTTTTAGCGAAGTAGTACAAATTTAAACCTTTCATCATGAGAAAATTTTGGTTACTCTTTGTAACAGCCAGCCTTTTGCTTTCTTGTAACAATGATAAAAAAACAACTGATACCCCTGAGCAGTCCGATGAAAAAGCTGATGCTAGCACTTCAACATCTTCATCTGCCGCCATGGAAGTAAAGCAAACTCCTCTACAGATTGCTTCCAAGCCGTATGAAAAATTGCTTGGCTCCTATGTAGGTCCGTTTGGCACTAATAAAATAACAATGCTGGTTACCACTGTTGCGGGAGATTCTGTAGTTGGGCGTACCATTGTAGGAGGCAACGACCGCCCTTTCAAAGGCAAATTTAAACAAAGCGGCACCTTATTTTCCTTCAATGGAAAAGAGCCTGGTGATCATAAAGATGACGGTGAATTTAATTTTACTATTGACGAAAAATCTCCCGATAAGGTGCAAGGTTCCTGGAAATCATTCACAAAAGACCGGCCCGGGAAAGAATATACACTGGCTCGCCGCAAGTTTCAATATAACGCTGCTGTGGGTACTTTTCCCGAAGCTTCACAAAGATTGCTAAAGGCGAAGGACCTGGAAAATATGATGAAAGAAGACCTGCAATTTATGCGCAATGAAATATTTGCCCGCCATGGTTTTTGTTTCAACAAGAGACAGATGCGGCAGATGTTTGAAATGGAAGACTGGTATATACCCAACACCGTTGACATCCGTGGCTTTCTAACAGAAATAGAAAAGAAAAATATCAGCCTAATCAAGCGGTATGAAAAATATGCCGAAGAGTATGGTGATGAATATGGCCGTTGATAAATTACAATCATAAGCCCCGGAATTTTTTCGGGGCTTTTATTTTTAAATTATGGACTTTGTTCTTCTTAACTCATATAATAATTATATAGAAGCACATATTGTAAAAGGTGTTTTGGAAGAACAAGGAATTGGTTGCTGGCTGAAAGATGAAAATACGGTTACAATTGACCCTATTCTTACCAATGCCGTTGGTGGTATTAAAGTAATGGTGGCAAAAGAGGATGCTGTAGGGGCCTGGGAAATTCTAAACCAATTGAAAAAAGAACAAAAGCTGGCGGTTGTTTGCCCGGTATGCGGATCGCATAATATTGAACTGGTCAGCACTCCCCGAAAACCCATAAACTGGCTTAGTGCTTTTGCTACTTTTTTTATAGGAGATTATGCGTTAACAGTAGAAAAAGTAAATCATTGTTTTGATTGTAAACATGAATTTCCCGAAGATCAACAAGATAAGGCCGGTTAAACCAGCTTTCTTATTTTTCCTTCGTAACTTTTGGCAGTAAACAACTTACCATGTGGAATAACATTATTCAATATTTCCAAACCCTGGAAGACCGGCCGCTAGAACGAATGGCCATTCTTGTTGGCGGTCTTTTATTATTCTGGATGCTGGAAGGTGCTATTCCGCTCTTGCAGTTGCGGTTTAAAAAAACAAGGCTCCGCCACGCCGGTGCAAATTTGGGATTAACACTTATTCATCTTCTCATTCATACCGCTCTCGCCATTGTCATCATCAAAATAAGTGATTGGAGTGGTGCCAACAATTTTGGCATTATCAACTGGGTGGGTGCCGGTGTACTGGGCACTATTTTATTAACCATTCTGATTGTGGATTTTTTTGGTGGCTGGATGGTTCATATTATTGAACACAAAATAAAATTCCTTTGGCGTTTTCATGTTATACATCATTCAGATAATAATGTAGATGTAACTACCGGCCTTCGCCATCACCCGGTAGAAAGTGTGGTGCGGGGAATTTTCTTCTTTATCGGCATAGTTGTTAGCGGCGCACCCATGTATGCCGTAATGATATACCAAACCATTTTAGTTTTCTTTACCGCCTTTGAACATGCCAATATCAGTTTACCTAAATGGCTCGACAATGCGTTAAGCTATATTTTTGTTTCTCCCAACATGCACAAAGTGCATCACCATTGGAAACAGCCCTTTACAGACAGTAACTATGGTGCCATTCTTTCCATTTGGGACAGGCTGCTTGGCACTTTCAAAAAACTGGCCCCAAAAGAAATCCGGTACGGCATTGACCGGGACTACCCCAACGAAAAAGATGAAGATTTTGTGATGATGATAAAAAAGCCTTTTCAAAAATCAGACCCCTGATCTTTACCACTTCAATAATTTTTTTATGAAAAAATTTTTTATGCTGGCACTGCTTGGTGTGTCACTTACTGCTTCGTCACAACAATTGGACGTACCAATGTATGTGGCTGCCAAAACAGGTTTAAGCATGCGGGAAAAACAGGATGCCAACGCTAAAGTGCTTGATAAAATTCCTTACGGAACAAAGATTATACTGATTGAAGAAGACGGTGCATGGAAAGAAATTGTTACAGAAGGACTGATTGGGTATTGGAGAAAAGTGAAGTACAACAACAAGACCGGTTATATCGTTGACAGTTATTTGTTTCCCTGGCCACCACCAAAACTGGCTACTGTAAAATATATGAAACAATACCTGGCACAGGTGGCGGCACCATTTGGCCAGAAATTGGTAACCCGGTCCGGAACAATGGCGCAGCTTACAGAAAGTGGATGGGAATTAAGCAAACAGTTTTACAAAAACGGGGCAGAGTACCAGGAGTTCCTGGCTTATGAATATGGTTCTACTCATTACTTCTTGCCTGGTTTTACTTTGCAGCAGGGTTTTCTGCTTTGCCGGCTTATACCGGAATTCAAAGAAATTTTTGGAGAAAAAGATGAGTTTCCAACCGCCAGTAAGAAGTTTAAAAAGGGAGAGCTTGAATATGAGATTGAACTTCGAAAATTAGTTGATGAACCTGAATACAGCGGGCCATACACCATTGAAAAAATCAGGATAGGATATGAAGATGGGGCCTCGTATCAATTTGAAATGTACATAATAGAAAATCAGCTGGTCATATCTTTCAGCGCAGGAGTGTAGTTTTGCAGCATGAAGAAAATCGCCATGATACCTGCCCGGTATGCGGCCACCCGGTTTCCCGGAAAGCTGATGCAGTTGCTCGGTGGCAAACCTGTTATCCGCCATACATATGATGCAACGGTAGCTACCAGTCTGTTTGATGACGTAATAGTAGTAACTGACAGCGAAATAATTTTTACTGAAATAACTGCTGCCGGTGGTAATGCCATCATGAGCAAATTTGAACATGAAAGCGGAAGCGACCGGATTGCGGAAGCAGCCGCTTATATAGATGTTGATATTATTGTAAATGTACAGGGCGATACGCCGTTTGTAAAAAAAGAGCCCTTACAAAAATTATTACAACAGTTTGATGATCCTTCTGTGCAAGTAGCTTCATTAATGCAGGTGCTTACCAAACAAGAAGAAATTGAAGATCCCAACTTTGTAAAAGTGGCGGTTGATAAATATATGAATTCGCTTTTCTTCAGCCGGTCTGTTATTCCTTATCTGAGAGATAAAAACTATCCCACTACCTATTACGAACATATCGGTGTATATGCTTTTCGGAAACAGGCATTGATGAGCTTTACACAATGGCCTATTACTCCGTTAGAAGCTGCTGAAAAAATTGAGTGTCTTCGGTACCTGGAAAACGGTATTTCACTCCGCATGGTAGTAGTTGATTATATGGGTGTTGAGATTGATACACCGGAAGACTTAGAAAAAGCAGCCCTGTTATTATAAATTATTAACCACAGATTTATCAGAGTTAATACAGCACAGATTGCACAGTTTAGAACATATTAATGAAATAACCAGTAAGATTATCGGTGCTTCTTTTAAAGTACATTCTGAGCTTGGCCCGGGCTTATTAGAAAGCTCCTATAAAGAATGCCTTTATTATGTACTAACAAAGGGCGGATTGTTTGTTGAAAAAGAAAAGCCACTTCCTTTGGTTTATGAAGAAGTAAAGCTTGATATCGGCTATCGTTTAGATCTCTTTGTTGAAACCAAAGTGGTGGTAGAAATTAAATCTGTGGAAAGCCTTACAGATGTACACACCGCACAGGTATTAACCTATTTGAAATTAACCCAATGTAAAGTAGGTTTGCTCATAAATTTTAATGTGGCGGATTTGAAAAAAGGGATTAAATGGCTGATACTATAATAGCCGTGCTATCTGTATATTAATCCGTGCAATCTGTGGTAAAAAATAACTCATGAAATTCAGAAACTTTAAAATGGTCGGCTATGTGGTGTATGGCCGTGGTAGCTTTAATCAGTTAGACGAAATTATTGCCCCGCATCGTAAAGAAGGGCGGCCAATGATTTTTTTAGTTGACCATTTCTTCGATGGTAAGCCGCTACCCAATCGTATTCCTGTTCGTGGAAACGATAAAATAATTTTTGTTGACGTTACCTACGAACCTAAAACAACCTATGTAGACCAACTGGCACAACAACTCAAAGAAGAATTTGGAACCATAAGTGGTGTTATTGGAATTGGTGGCGGCTCCACCATGGATTTAGCAAAAGCCGTTTCACTAATGATGAAAAATCCCGGCTCTTCCGCCGATTACCAGGGTTGGGATTTAGTGCAACATGCCGGTGTATATAAAGCCGGTATTCCCACACTAAGCGGTACCGGTGCCGAAGTTTCCAGAACAACCGTGTTAACCGGGCCAACAAAAAAATTGGGCATGAATTCTGATTTCACTCCTTTTGATCAGATCGTTCTTGATCCGGAGCTAACGGCTAATGCTCCTGCCAATCAACGTTTCTACACTGGCATGGATTGCTATATACACTGTATTGAAAGTTTAGAAGGAACTTATTTAAATGAATTCAGTAAAAGCTATGGTGAAAAAGCATTACAGCTTTGCCGGGATGTGTTCGTCAATAAAAATAGTTGGGACGAGGAGAATGATGATAAACTAATGATGGCCTCTTATGCCGGTGGAATGAGTATTGCATACTCACAAGTAGGTGTGGCACATGCAGTGAGCTATGGTCTTAGTTATTTACTCGGCACCAAACATGGTATTGGCAATTGTATTGTGATGAATCACCTCGAAGAATATTATCCTGCCGGTGTAAAAGAATTTAAGCACATGGTGGAGAAAAATAAGATTGAAATTCCTGTGGGTATTTGCAAAAGATTAGACGACAATGATTTTGACAAAATGATAAATGTTTCTTTGGCAATGAAACCGCTGTGGGAAAATGCACTTGGAAAAGACTGGGAAAAAATAATGACGAGAGAAAAGCTGAGGGCTTTGTATGATAAATTATAGCCCGGCAACAACAGTCTTTTAGTTTTAATTGATTTAACTTTAGCTGGCATAAGTTCTTGCTGATAATCATTGAGAAATTATGCCAGAGAGTACGCAAATACAAACGTTGTGCGTCACCCTAAACGACGCTTTGTTCCAATTTGGGTCCTCTTGACTTTGTTAACCCAATTGCAATAGAGTAATCAAGTAACATTTAGGCATTATTTTTGGAACACAATCTTTAAACAATTAAATTAATAACAATGCCAGAAATCAGACACAATGTAACTATAAACGCTACCCCTGA
>JBKJIX010000071.1:0-28559 GCA_046598205.1 Chitinophagaceae bacterium | reverse complement strand
CAGGTTTTGTATTTCTTCTTTTATTGAATCAATGAATTGTTCGGCATCTCTTTTTTTCAATGCCAATGAAGGCAATAGCCTGATAACATTTGGTTTTGCTTCGCCGGTAAATATTTGTTGTTTCCAAAGTAAATTTTTCTTAAGGTCTTTCAACGCTTCCGGGACATCAAAACCAATCATTAATCCTCTTCCCCTAACATTTTTTAGTTGTGGAATTGATTCCAGTTCATCTCTGAGGTACTTACCTACCATCACGGCATTTCCCATCAATTTTTCTTCTTCTATTATTTCTAATACAGCTAAGGCAGCGGCACAAGCAAGATGGTTTCCCCCGAAAGTGGTGCCCAGTTGGAAATGTTTCGCTTTGATTTTTGGAGAAACAATTATACCAGCTACAGGAAATCCATTTCCCATTCCTTTAGCCATAGTATATATATCTGCATCCACACCTGCAAAATCATGGCTGAAAAATCTGCCACTCCTCCCGTAACCACATTGCACACTATCGGCAATATATACAGCACTATATTCATCACACAACGACCGGATCTTTTTCAGAAATGATACTTCCGCAACATTGATACCGCCAACTCCTTGTATTCCTTCAATAATAACCGAGGATATTTCTTTACCATTTTTCTTAAAGCATTCTTCCAATGCATCTTCATCATTAAAGGGAAGAAAAATTATATTATCTGTTTCGTTGACTGGGGCAACAATGTTTTTATTATCTGTTGCTGCCACAGCCAAAGAGGTTCTGCCATGAAAAGATTTACTGAACGCAACTATTTTTTTTCTCCCATTTACAAAGCTTGCCAGTTTGAATGCATTCTCGTTGGCTTCTGCTCCACTGTTGCATAAGAATAGCTGGTAATCAGTTTTCCCAGACAATTTTCCCAATTTTTCTGCCAGTTGTTGTTGCAAAGGAATTCTAATTGAATTAGAATAGAAGGCAATTTTTTCTAATTGCTCCTCTATACGTTTTACCCAGTGTGGGTGGGTGTGGCCGATACTGATTACTGCATGGCCGCCATACAAGTCAAGATATTGTTCTCCTTTATCATCCCATACATAAGAGCCTTTGGCTTTTACAATAGTGATTTCATTAATTGGGTAAACGTCGAATAAATTCATTGTTATATTTTTTGCCACTGAAACACAGAAGCACTGAATCTTTTCTGTGTTTCAGTGCCTCTGTGGCTATTAAAAATAATTTGCTTTCAATTTCAATCCTGTTGTTTCATCCAAACCAAACAACAGATTCATATTTTGCACAGCCTGGCCGCTGGCACCTTTTAATAAATTATCAATAGCTGAATGAACAACTAATTTGCTTCCTGTTTTTTCTACTTGTATTGCAGCTTTGTTGGTATTCACTACTTGTTTTAAAAAAATTGGATCCTTGCTTACATGAGTAAAAGGGTGACCAGCATAAAATTCTGAGTACAATAAATTCAGTTCTTCAAGACTTAGATCACAACTCAAGGTAGAGCTGATAAAAATACCTCTTGTAAAATCACCTCTCCAGGGAACAAAACTTAAGTCAATGCCCCCATCTCCGCCAGTTGGCGGAGAGATAGGCTGAAGTTGCAAAAGCGATTCACCAATTTCTCCAAGATGCTGATGCGTTAATGTTTTATAGGCTTGTATATTATTTGCCCTCCAGCTAAAATGTGAGGTGGGTGATAAGGATTGTCCCGCACCAGTGGAACCAGTAATACCAGTTGTATAAACATCCTTTAGTAAACCAGCTTTTGCCAGTGGCAATAATCCTACCTGGATAGCAGTAGCAAAACAACCGGGGTTGGCAATATTATTGGCTAATTTGATTTTATCTCTGTTCAGTTCAGGCAGTCCATACACAAATTGTCTGCTACCGATTGATGATTGAGCTTCCAGACGAAAGTCATTAGCAAGGTCAATAACTTTTATTTTATCTGCAATCTTGCTTTCTGTCAGAAATTTTTTTGATTCACCATGACCTAAACAAAGAAATAACACATCAATACTCCCATCCCCTAAAGGGGAGATATCATCTGTAAATTTTAATTCGGTTTCACCAATCAAATCCTGATGAACAGAATGAACTGGTTTGCCTGCATTACTTCGGCTATGAATAAAAGAGGTTTCCACACCGGGGTGATTTAACAACAGTCGTATTAATTCACCTCCGGTGTAGCCTGCACCTCCGATTATACCTATTTTAATTTTCATGTTTCTTTTTAATTCCCTTTTAGGGGATAGGGGCTAATTTTCGCCATTCGCATCTGTTTTTACCAAATGATAAATGGATGTCTGGTTGCCAAATATTTTGCTGAAACCTCTTACATCATCACCGGTAAAACCGGTATTCATTTCACCATATTTGCCAAATTTACTATTCATCAGATCATATTTGGATTCAATACCAATTACTTGAAAACGATAGGGGAATAATTGTACAAATACATCACCTGTCACATTCCGCTGGCTGCTTTCGAGATAAGTTTCAATATCTCTCATTACCGGATCAAGTATCTGGCCTTCATGCAGCCAGTTACCATAAAATTGTGCAAGTTGATCTTTCCATTGCAGTTGCCATTTACTCAGCACATGTTTTTCCAACGCATGATGTGCTTTGAGTATTACCATTGGTGCAGCTGCCTCAAAACCTACACGGCCTTTAATGCCAATAATTGTATCGCCAACATGTATATCCCGGCCAATACCATAAGGTCCAGTAATAGTTTGTAAATATTGGATAGCATCTGACGGGTGCCCGAATTTTTTATCGTTGACCTTTTTTAATTCACCTTCTTCAAAATGCAGCTTTACTTCTTCGCTGCCATTTTTTGTAACCTGTGTTGGCCATGCTTCTTCCGGCAGCATACCTTTTGAAGAAAGGGTTTCTTTACCACCTACACTGGTTCCCCACAATCCTTTATTGATAGAATACATGGATTTATCAAAATTCATATCCACGTTCTTTGCTTTCAGGTAAGCAATCTCTTCTTCACGGCTTAGTTTTAAATCTCTTATCGGGGTAATGATTTCTACCCCGGGAATCATAATATGAAATATCATATCGAAACGTACCTGGTCGTTACCCGCACCAGTGCTGCCATGTGCTACCGCATCGGCATTTAATTCCTTAGCATGTTCAGCAATATGCAGTGCCTGGCTCAATCTTTCCGCAGAAACAGAAAGTGGATAGGTGTTATTTTTCAGGACATTGCCAAAAATCAAATACTTAATAATGCTGTCGTAATAATTTTTTACTGCATTTACTGCCTTGTGCGACTTTACTCCCAGCTTATATGCATGGGCTTCTATTTGTTTTAATTCTTCATCGCTAAAGCCGCCGGTGTTTACAATGATGCTATGCACCTCATATCCTTTTTCTTCCGTAAGGTATTTTACACAATAGGAAGTATCTAATCCACCACTGAATCCTAAAACAACTTTGCCCCCTTCCCCTAAAGGGGAGTTGCTATTTCCTTTTGATTGAGAGCTATTCATTTTATTATATAATTTATTCTGTAATGATTTTTTATTTCCCTTTAGGGGAAGGGGCTTATTAATGAAACAAATGATGTAATAGTGATTTGGGTTTACTTCCACCACCATTTTTCTCCCCTTTAGGGGATGGGGGCTTCAGAAATGGCTTTAGTAATTTCCATTGCTTAAAACGTAACAACCTTTCAAAGCCAGATACATTTTCTTTAAAAAACTCTTTGGTTTCTTCCGGTTCATAATGGTCTTTCGGATCGTAAAGCATAGCTGTACACATACAGTTCTTTCTTTCTTTACTCATCAGTATATCATAGTTCACACAGCTTTTGCAACCAGCCCAGAAAGATTCGTCTTGTGTTAATTCTGAATAAGTAACAGGCTCATAACCGAGGTCAGAGTTGATTTTCATTACCGCCAGTCCGGTCGTTAATCCAAATATTTTAGATTCCGGATACAATTTCCGGGAGAGGTTGAATATTTTTTTCTTAATGGTTTTAGCTACACCACTTTTTCTGAACGCCGGGGCTACTATTAAACCACTATTGGCTACATATTCACCATGGCTCCATGTTTCGATGTAGCAAAAACCTACCCATTCGTTCTGATCAGTAATGGCAATAACTGCTTTTCCTTCTTCAATTTTTTTTTCTATGTATTCAGGGCTGCGTTTGGCAATGCCGGTGCCTCTGGCAAATGCGGAGGCTTCCATTTCATCGGTTATTGTTTTGGAATAAATTTTATCAGCTGCGGTTGCTACCCTGATAATTATATTTTGATTGTCCACTTTTCGTAAATTGATATAAAGGGTCACCAATCCAAAAAACTATTTGCGGGGATTCTTTCACTGACAGGGACCATGGTGAAGGGTTCGTCCTGTCAGCATACAGGATTACGTCGGGGGCGGGAAAAAGTAAACACATCAAATCCAACGGAATAAACCCCGCTGGTAATAGGCGCATGAAAGGCCAGTTGTTTAGTATGTGTCAGAATGTTCGTCATGTTTACAAACAAGTTGTAAATTGAGAACAAATGTATAATAATAATCGGGTTTTTTTCATAAAATTTTTGTTATAAAATCAATTGCATGGAAACTGAAAATCTAGCAATATCCGAACAGCCGTTAGAACAAAAGCCTAAAAAGAAATCAGGGTTTAAACGATTTACCCGTAATTTTTTAATTGGATTTTTCCTTGTACTGATTTTTTGCATTTACTGGTTCTTTTTTAATAGTTACGGAAAAGGAGAGAGAACCGGAGTACTTATTAAAATAACAAACAAAGGAAATGTCTTTAAAACTAATGAAGGTGAGATGTGGCTAAGTTGCCGGCAAGTTACCAACCCGGAAAAATTTTATTTTTCTGTAGTTAATGACAGTATTGCAAAAGTGCTTAAAAACCTCCAGGATGAATGTGTGCAGCTTACGTACACTCAATACAGAGCATCACTTCCATGGAGAGGGGATACAAAATATATTATAACAGAAGTTGTACCGATCCGAAAAAATTAATGCAGACTTTGCAGTAAAAAAATAGCCGGACGTTTATGAATGTCTGGTTTATTTTTTTGCCACTCTGCAATCGTTTTTGTTTTTATCCATTCTTGTTTTCCCGTAATGTTAACGGCTATACAGAGTTTGGTTGCAGGGCTGCAACTTTTCAGCATAGCTTCTATGAGTTGGTTATTCCTATAGGGTGTTTCAATAAAAATCTGGGTACACTTTTTCTTTAGCGATTCTGCTTCCAGATCTTTAATAGCTTTTATTCGTTGGTGGTTGTCTATCGGTAAATAACCAACAAACTGAAACTGTTGTCCATTCATGCCGCTGGCCATTAATGCAAGAAGAATGGAGTTGGGGCCGACCAATGGTTTTATTTCAACATTCATTTCCTGCGCAATGGCAATTAATCCTTGTCCGGGATCGGCTACACCGGGGCATCCAGCTTCGCTGATGATGCCAATATTTTTTCCCTCTTTTATTTTTTGCTTAAATGTGTCAAACACTTCTAATGTGTCAGAAACGGTGAACCATTCATAATCATCAATCACCATTTCTTTCCAGGCTTGTTTGAAATAACGACGGGTAGTTCTTTCGGTTTCTGTAAAGAATACCTGGCAGTTTTTTATTGCATCAACAACATAGGGTGGAATGGCATCCAAACCTTCTTCGGCCAATAGTGATGGTATAAGATAAACAGTTGTCATTACGCTTAACTGTTTTTTACTTTATGTACACTAAGTGTGGCAGCAATGACTGCATAGGCAGGAGCCAGCACAATAACAATATGCATCATATAAAATAATAAGCCGTTCCCGATAGCTAATCCTTTGTGTCTGCCGGTAAAGGCAACACTTTGTGCAGGGGTAAAATTGATTCTTGCAAAACTGTAATCAAGCATTGAGAACCCAAAGTAGTAACATTCCATCAGGAGGGCTATAATCGGAACAATCCAGCCAATAACGGGGATAAGTGATAAAAGAATCAATGCAATAAGATAAACAGATTGCCAACCCGCATTTCGAAGCGACAGTTTGATGTTACGGATACAATCTTTTTTAAGTTCAGACCAATTAAATAAATGTTCTTTTCCTTCAATGATGGCTTCTGTTTTTTCACTCAGATAGGCAAACACCGGGGAGCCGATAATAAGTATAAGATATTTGAACAACGAAAAATAAAATAGCACCAGTACCAACCGCAGCATCATTCCTGTCATTACAAATAAAAAACTTAACCATTCACTTCTTTCTTTCTGTAGCCATGTTTCAATACCTAATTGGTTGCTTATCCATGAAACCACTCCATCCGATGATTGCCAGAAAACCATCATGCCAAGAATAAACAGCAGGGTATAGATAATGCCGGGAATAATTATCCATTTGAACAAACGGTGTTGTTGGATAAAGCGATGTGCTTCTCCCCACGACTGGACAGCTATTACAATTTCTTTGAGCAAAGCCTTAATTTGGAGGGGTAAATATAGTTATTACGGCACAAGGTTCAAGCCACAAGGTTCAAGCAAAAGACTTTTATGAAGAAGCTACCAGGTTCATTCTATCGGCGAAGGGATGTTTTGAAAATTGCAAAAGAGTTATTAGGAAAAATATTAGTTACCCGGCATTATGGTATTGAAACCTCTGGCCGCATTGTAGAAGTGGAAGCCTACAATGGTATTATTGATAAAGCCTCTCATGCTTTTGGAAGCAGAAGAACGAATAGGAATGAAATTATGTATGCCAATGGGGGAGTGGCTTACGTTTATTTGTGTTACGGCATTCATCATTTGTTTAATGTAGTTACTAATAACAAAGAAACGCCTCATGCTATTCTTATCCGGGCTTTGGAACCGGTAAAAGGAATTGATGAAATGCTACGGCGAGTTGGTAAAACAAAGTTGGATAATACATTGACAAGGGGTCCTGGCAATTTATCAAAAACATTAGGCCTCTTTACTTTCCATAGTGGTAAATCATTGCGAAGTAAGGAACTGTTTATTGCTGATGATGGATTTGTTTTTAGTAATAAAGAGATAGCCGCCTCTCCCCGGATAGGAGTTGATTATGCTGGCGAAGATGCGCTGCTACCTTACCGTTTTTACATAAAAGGAAATCCTTTTGTAAGCGGCAAACCAAAATAGGTTGTATTTTCAGGGCAAATCTGACTGTTTGTCTAAACTTCAACTCAAATATATTTCAATGCTGGCAGGAGTAGCTGTTTCGCTACTGCTGTATTTTGTAAATCCGTTTGCTGTGTCTCCAATTGCAGCCAAAGTATTGGCAATTGCAGGTCTTATGATAACCTGGTGGGTTACCGAAGCACTCCCTATGCCGGTGGTAGCATTATTACCGTTGATTTTTTTTCCGCTTTTAAAGATTTCCAAATTAGATGAAACGGCTGCACCTTATGCTAACCCGGTTATCTTTTTGTTTCTTGGCGGTTTTATGTTAGGATTAGCCATTGAGAAGTGGAATTTGCACAAACGTATTGCACTAAATATTGTAAGGATCACAGGTACAAGTGGTGACAGAATCGTACTTGGGTTTATATTGGCTACTGGTTTATTAAGTATGTGGCTAAGCAATACAGCTACTACCATGATGATGTTCCCCATTGCCTTATCGGTAATACATGTGATGAAAGAAAACAACAGGGGCGAGGGAAATATCAAAAATTTTTCACTCACTATTATGTTGGCTATTGCTTATGCTTCCAATATCGGAGGTATTGCTACTATTATTGGTACGCCGCCCAACGTAGCGTATGTTGGCTATATCCAGAAAAAATATAATTATGATGTGGACTTTGTTAGCTGGATGCTTATTTGTACACCGCTGGCTATCCTGTTATTGATGTGTTTGTATTGGGTAATGGTAAAATGGCTTTTTCCCAACCGGATAAAATCTGATGATGGCACAAAACAATTAATACGAAATGAAATTAATCAGTTGGGTTCCTTATCAGTTGCTGAAAAAAGGGTGTTAATTATTTTTGTTGCCACAGCTTTGCTTTGGATAACAAGAGATGTCATTAACCAGGCCCAAGACTGGTTTAAACTAGACGATACAATTATCGCAGTAATGTGTGGTGTTGCATTGTTTATTTGTCCTTCGGGGTCAAAAGATGAAAACAATGACTCGTTGCTGGAATGGGGTGATACTTCTAAAATGGCCTGGGGTATCTTATTATTATTTGGGGGGGGAATAAGCTTGGCAAGTGCATTAGAAAAAGCCGGATTAATGCAGCAAATGGGTGAATGGCTGGCGCAATTTTCTGGAAATGGATTTTTTCTAATATTAATAATTGTTACTGTTTCGCTTTTCATTAGTGAGGTAATGAGTAATGTGGCGCAGGTAATTGTGTTTGCCCCGGTGGTTTCATCATTGGCTGATGCAATAGGTATGAACCCACTCTTGCTTGGTATACCGATGACATTGGCGGCAAGCTGTGCTGGTATGCTGCCGATGGGAACACCACCCAATGCCATAGTGTTTGCAAGTGGTCATATCAAATTACGACAAATGACTAAGGCCGGGTTTGTGATGAATATTATTTCGATAATTCTTATCACTTTATTCTGCTGGTTCCTGCTTCCGCTATTGATGAAGCTGTAGTTCTGTTTTAAAGCAATAACTGTTACAAAGAAAAATACCATTCAAACCGGAGTGCCGGCCACAGGTTGAGTGATCTTACAAGTATTATAGAAGAGCTTTCACTATCGTTCAGATAAAAGAAACCGGCATCAATTGTAATCCCATTAGTTGGTTTCTTTTTGGATGGCAAGTCTTTCCCAGCAGTAAAATTGAAAGTGAATTGTTGAGATGATTTAGCAGAAGGAAAAAAGGTAGTGCCTTGTCTTAGGAACCAGGTTTTCAATTTTGATCTTTCATCACTTTTACCAATATATAAACGGTGTTCCAGGCTTATTGATGGCCAAACTGAACCAAAAGACGGGCCGACACCAGCATTAATCCCCAGCAGATTGGTATTACCAAGACGATGAGTAATGCCTGCATGTAATAACTCAGGCCCGGATAAGCCAACAACTAGTTTTGTTTTTCCTGAATTTGTGTTTTGACAATAAGTAGTTGCTGAAAAAAGTAAAAAGAAAAAGATAGTATTTTTCATAACCTCTTTTTTGTAAGGTATGAAGAAAATTACAAAAGGGCTTACCTCACCTCCTGCATCTCTACCAGTTTCCTGTAAAAACCATTCTGAGCTAATAATTCATCATGATTTCCCCTTTCAACAATCTTTCCTTTTTGAAGAACAATTATTTCATCTGCATGGCGGATGGTGGAAAGGCGATGCGCAATAACAATACTGGTTCTGTTCTGCATCATATTATTGATAGCATCTTGTACTAATCGTTCACTTTCGGTGTCAAGGGAAGAGGTGGCTTCATCCAAAATAAGTATCGGTGGATTTTTCAATACTGCCCTCGCAATAGTTAATCGTTGTCGTTCACCACCACTGAGTTTGCTGCCCCGGTCGCCGGTATTACTTTTATATCCGCCTTCTTTTTGAATAATAAAATCATGGGCATTGGCAATTTTTGCTGCTTCAATTATTTGCTCATCGGTGGCACCTTGAAAGCCCAAGGCAATATTATTGGCAATCGTATCATTGAAAAGAATTGGTTCCTGTGTTACAATGCTCATCAGGCTGCGAACAGAATGCAGTGAATAGTCTTTGATATTTACTCCGTCAATCAATACTTCTCCACCTGTTACATCATGAAATCTTGGTACCAGGTCAGCCAATGTAGATTTACCTGCACCGGATGAACCAACAAGGGCAATTGTTTTTCCCTTGGCAACCGTAAAATTTATATCGTCGAGGATAACGGCATCATCATAAGCGAATCTCACATTCCGAAATTCTATTGTAGAGGTAAAATCATGCAGTTGTTTTCCGTTGGGGTTATCATCCACCGTAATTGGTGTTTTTAATATTTCTTCTATCCGGTTGATGGCCGCAGCACCTTTCCGCATATTGCTGAAAGAAGTGGACAGAGCTTTTGCCGGGTTGATGATATTATAAAAAATGCCAAGAAAACCGAGGAAAGCTGATGCTTCAAGCAATTGATTCTGCAATACCAATCTTCCACCATAATATAATACAGCAGTAAATAGAATTACTCCCAAAACTTCTGAAAGTGGTGAGGCAAGATCTCTGCGATAAGCAATATTGTTTTTAGCCGTAAGTAATTCATCATTAGTTTGTAAGAATTTTCTCCGTAACAACTTTTCAATATTAAATGCTTTTATCACCCGCAAACCACCCAGCGTTTCGTCCAATGTAGAAAGAGTTTCTCCGTATTTGTGGGCAACTTCCTGTGAATGTTTTTTTAATGACCGGGTAATGCGGCCAATAACTAATCCAAGTACCGGTATCAGTATTAGTATAAATAAGGTGAGTTGTGCACTGATAAAAAACAATACAGTAAGGGTAACAATGATTGTTAAAGGATCTCTTATCCAGCCTTCTAATGTTCCAACCACAGACCCTTCTACTTCACCTACATCATTGGTCATGCGGCTCATCAGGTCTCCTTTTCTTTTCTCATTAAAAAAACCAATAGGCAGTCGTAGCACTTTGTCGTATAAATCCTCCCGAAGCTGGTTAACTATCCTGTTTTTAAGAGGATTAAGAATATAATAGGATAGGTAAAGAAAAAGGTTTTTTAGCATGATAAAACTGACCATCAGCAGGCAGATGATGCCCAATGTGGTGCCTTTACCTTTTGTTTCAACCGAGTTATTCAAAAAGTCATTAACGGATTGAATAAAGGCATTACTGCTGGTAGTAGTGATGCCGGTTTTGCCACCCAAAAAAATAAGTTGCAAAAAGGGCATCAGCATGCCAATGGATACAATCGAAAAAAAGATACTTAATAAAGTAAACAGGAAGTATAAAAAAATCTTCCCTTTATAAGCCCTGAGGTAGCCAAAAATCCTGGAGTACTGCTTCATTGAAAATGCTTCTGCTGCAAAGCAGCAAAGTAACTAATTTTACACCGTCTGCCGAAGATAATAGCGGTGGATGGTAAATACGTATAAAACTATGGAAGAAGGTAAGCGACAGAAACAAATAGCCGGGCTGCTGAATGAAGAGATGAATATCATTTTTCAGCGGTTGGGGTTGAGCATGATTGACGGTGGAATGCTGTCTATTTCATCGGTAAAAGTAACACCTGATCTGCTGGAGGCGAGGTTTTACCTGAGTTTTTTCCAGGTAAAGGATGTAACAGCAGCTTTAGGAAAAATCGCTGACCGGCATCATGAAATAAAAAAGGAATTAGCCGCCAAAGTACGGCACCAGCTTCGCAGCATTCCTGTACTTAAATTTTTCCAGGACGACACCTTGGATCATGTGTTTAAGATGGAAGAACTATTTAAGAAGATTGAAAAAGAGAACCCCCTTAATCCACCAACTGGCGGAGAGCAGTAACATGAAAGCGTTAAGTAAATTATATAATTAAAAATTATCCGCCAACCGGCGGAGATAGGGGTAATATGCATTTCCTTTTTGCCTGGCGATATTTTAAAGCAAAAAAATCTACCAATGTTATCAATATCATTGCATGGATTAGTATTGTGGCAATTATTATTGGTACTACCGCTTTGATTTTGGTGCTAAGTGTATTCAATGGGTTTGAAGGACTGGTCAAATCCTTATATTCTTCTTTTTATACAGATATCAAGATTTCTCCTGCTTCAGGAAAAATAATCACCATTACTCCGGAACAATTACAAAAATTAAAGGGTCTTAGCGGTATCAAAAATTATTCACTGGTAGTGGAAGAAAAAGCTTTGGTGAAAAACGGGGATTATCAATCTGTTATTTATTTAAAAGGAGTGGATGAAAATTACCGTTATGTTTCAGGTGTAGCTGCTAACTTAATAAACGGAGATTATGATTTGGGAAGTGAAGAAATACCCAAACTCATATTAGGGGCAGGAGTAGAGAATGCATTGGGCATACAGGCCGACAGGAATATTTTTACTTTAAAAATTCACCTGCCCCGCAAAACTGATACGGAACAGTTTGATGAACTGAATGGAATCAGTAATGATACTATCCGTTCAGCAGCGGCGTTCCGCATTCAACAGGATTTTGATAATAAATATGGCATTACCAATATCGGGTTTGTAAAAAAATCACTCAGGCTTGGGGAGAATGATTATACGGCTGTGGAAATTGCATTAAAAGATCCTGCAACAACGAATGAAATAAAAAAAGCAATAAAGCCAATATTTGGAGATTCATACCTGGTGCAGAACAAGTATGAACAGAACCGGAGTTTATATGCAGTGATGAATATGGAAAGATGGGTTATTTATGGAGTACTCTGCCTTATACTCGTAGTTGCTGCTTTTAATATGATTGGTGCGTTAACGATGCTGGTTTTGGAAAAGCAAAAAGACATAAGTGTACTTCATGCACTTGGCGGCAATAAAAAATTCATCCAACGTATTTTTTTGAGTGAGGGAATGTTGCTGGCTTTGCTCGGCGGTGGTATTGGTATGTTGTTGGCCTTACTAATTGCTTGGTTACAAATGCAATTTCATTTGATCCCATTAGCAGGCGGCTCTTTTTTAATAGATTACTTCCCGGTCAAACTTCGCCTGATGGATTTTCTGTTGGTAGGTGCTACCGTTTTTATAATTGCACTAATTGCATCATGGCTGCCATCCAGAAAGGCGGCGGCGCAGGAATTTTCGTTACGTAGCGAGTAGTAGCACGGATTAAAGGATTTGAAATGGATAGCACGGATTAATTCCCATTGATTAAAGGTTCTTGCAATAAGAAATCTGCGTAATCCTTGTATTAAAAATCTTTAAATCAGCGATTAATAGTCCCCCATAGTTTCCGGCAACTGCGCCAATGCTTTAGCCAATTGCTCATCATTGGGGGCTATACCATGCCATTCATGAGTTCCTTCCATAAAATCAACCCCTTTTCCCATAGCAGTATGCATCATTATTCCGATGGGTTTGCCCTGGCCGGTCAATGATTTTGCTTTTTCAAGGCCTGCCACCACATCATCCATATCATTACCATTCATTTCAAGGGTGATCCATCCAAAAGCTTCAAATTTTTGACAGATATTTCCTAAGCTCATCACCTTGTCGGTAGGGCCGTCAATTTGCTGGCCGTTCCAGTCAATAGTAGAAATAAGGTTGTCCACTTTATGATGCGCTGCAAACATTACGGCTTCCCAAATTTGCCCTTCATCCAGCTCGCCATCGCCATGCAGTGAAAAAACAAGGTTTTTTTCTCCGTTTAATTTTTTAGCTAAGGCTGCACCAAGAGCTACACTCATTCCCTGGCCCAACGACCCGGAAGCAATACGAATACCAGGCAAATGCTCATGGGTGGCAGGATGACCTTGTAATCTTGAGTTTATTTTACGAAAAGTCGCCAGTTCTTTTATATCAAAATAGCCAGAACGGGCCAATACTGAATAAAAAAGAGGCGATATATGGCCATTGGATAGGAAAAATACGTCTTCACCCCTGGCATCCATATCAAATGCAGGGTCATGCTTCATTATTTTAAAGTATAACGCCGTTAAAAAATCGGCACAACCTAATGAGCCACCGGGGTGGCCGCTACTGGCACCATGCACCATTCTTACTATGTCACGTCGTACTTGTGAAGCTATTTCGGATAGTTCTGGCATAAAAAATAGATTCTTTTTAAACTTTTTGTATCTTGTCAGCCTTAATAAGGGTTTCGCTGCAAAAGTGCAATCTTTTTGAATACAAAACATCGCCGGATTAATCAATCTGGAAACAAATCCAACTCATCCTCTGGTTTACTGAAAATTAATGTTCTATACCCTAAATTATATATAGAATAAAAAGAAAACTAATAGGGCTAACGCCTATTTTTGTACCATCTTAAAAGCTGCTTAGATGCTTGACGTTTTATTAACTGCTTCCGTTTCATTTATTATCACCTTTCTGGCTATTCCGGTGGTGTTGCAGATAGCGGAGAAGAAAAAACTGTATGATATTCCCGATGAACGTAAAGTTCATACCCGTTTGGTGGCTTCTTTAGGCGGCGTTGGTATATTCGGGGGTTTTATTTTAGCCTCTCTTTTGTCCATCCAGGGACAGTTTAATTATGAATTTCAATACTTTTTTGCGGCAGCGATAGTCATTTTCTTTCTTGGTCTTAAAGATGACCTGATGATCTTATCAGCTACCAAGAAGTTTATCGGGCAGATAATTGCAGCTTCTATCCTGATTCACCTCGGCGGCATCCGATTAGACAGCATGTATGGCCTGTTTGGAGTTGAGCAAGTATCTGAAGGGTTTGGTCTTGCCTTGTCTTATCTTACTATTATTGTAGTTATAAATTCGTTTAACCTGATTGATGGAGTAGATGGTCTCGCTGCCAGTCTGGGCATTCTCAGCATGCTGGTTTTCGGTTCTTACTTTTTTGCAGTAAACATGCATGCTTATGCTTTACTTTCATTTTCAATGGCAGGTAGCCTTGTAGCTTTTATGATATTTAATCATCACCCTGCTAAAATATTTATGGGTGATTCTGGTTCATTGATGATCGGACTCGTTAATGCTATACTTGTTATCAAGTTCATTAATGTGGCGCATGAACCTTCAGTAGCTATACCGATTACTGCTTCTGTTGCTATAGGGTTTTCTATACTTATTGTGCCGTTGCTTGATACGCTACGGGTATTCAGTATCCGTATTTTAAACGGTACATCGCCTTTTACCCCTGACCGTAACCATGTGCACCATTTATTATTAGACAGGGGACTGGGTCATGCAGCCGTTACATTTACCTGTGTAAGTATTAATGTTGGATTTATATTGCTGGCATGGTTTGGAAGATTTCTTGGTACTACTTTGGTATTATCAATCATGCTTGTGCTTGCATTTTCGGGGCTTGGGTTCTTATATTACTATCGCCGCCGCCGTACTATGGTTATTGCCAAACGGATGGATGGAGTTACAGAGTTAAAAACTACTTCCAAAGTAGTAAAATTGACAAAAGAGGCACAAGCCGCTCAAAAAAACTAATTTCCTTACAACTTGTTAATAGCCCGGTCTCGTGTGAAACGAGATGGGGCATTTTTTTTGATTACTATCGTTTCATTAGATTTGCCGTCCAAATGAACCGGTAACTTCCGGGGTTTGGTTTGAAATAAAAAAAATATTATGTCAGAAGAGATTCAATCAATTATTGCAGTGGCAGATGACCACATGAGCAAAGCAATCAATCACCTGGAAGCTGAATTAGTCAAGATAAGAGCTGGAAAAGCTAATCCCCAGATGCTGGATGGCATACAGGTAGACTATTATGGCTCACCTATGCCGATAAACCAGGTAGCCAACATTAGTGCTATGGATGCCCGTACACTCAGTATTCAGCCTTGGGAAAAGAACATGCTCCAGCCTATTGAAAGAGCCATCATTGCTGCCAATATGGGCATTAACCCACAAAACGATGGCAGTTTTATCCGTCTGTTCCTACCTCCTCTAACAGAGGAAAGAAGAAAAGAGATGGTAAAAAGATGCCAGGGCGAAGGAGAACATTCAAAAGTGGCTATCCGATCTATCCGGAGAGATGCTATCGAGCATATTAAAAAACTGGAAAAAAACGGATTAAGTGAAGATGCGGCAAAAGATGCGGAAGCAGAAGTGCAGCAAGTAACTGACAAGTATACGGCCGCTGTTGAAAAGCACCTGGCATTAAAAGAAAAAGAGATTATGTCTGTATAGAATCTACAAACTATTTTTAGGAAGAGCAACATCAAACGGTGTTGCTTTCTTTTTTATCGGGCCTGTTAGCAAGATAAACACCGAGCAGTATAATAGCCAGGCAAAGCAGTTTAACCCAGGTTATTTTTTCTCCGTCAATAAATCCCCAAAACAAAGCAATGAAGGGAATGCCGTAAGTAACCAGGGAGGCAAATAAAATTCCAGCCCTTTGCACCAGGATGTAAAATAAAGCTGTTGCAATAGCACTTCCACCAATACCAAGAGCTATGGAAGTCCAAACGGAATTTTGAACATGCACATCATTGAAGTTAATTTGATGGAACCCCTGTTGCCAGAGAACGATGCCGGCCGGAATGGTCATAAAAGCCAGCGAAACGGTAGCATTATGAATTGGATTTATTCCTTTTAAATAATGGCCTACCATATTTACATTGATACCATATAGAAAAGTGGCCAGCACAATCAGTAACGTATAGCTAAGATTATTAAAGCTCACTCCCTTTTTTTCTAATAGCAGTGGCAATACAATAAGCAATACTAATCCCAGGAAACCTGTCAGCACCCCGGCAATTTTTTGTGGTTTGATTTTATCCTTAAAAAAGAAAATGCCGATTACCACCACACAAATCGGAGTAAGCGAATTAAGAATGCCTGCCAGAGAACTGTCAAGTTTGGTAATGGCTTCTGCAAAAAGAAAAGCAGGCAACAAATTTCCAAAGACAGCACTGAGAATAACCAGCCCAAGTTTATTTTTCGGAATTTTTGAAAAATGAAAAAAAGCAAACGGAACAAACACCAACCCGGCAGAAAAAATACGGAGTGCTGCTATCTGGGCTGCGGATAAGCCCCGCTGGCTATCATGCATCAGTTTAAAAGAACTGCCCCAAATAATACAAAGAATAATGAAAATAGCCCAGCTAATAAACTTATTACTCATAAAGAGGGGCAAAGGTCTTAAAATGAAATCAGACAATTCTTTTTTTTATTGCCAGTTTGCCAGACTGGTTGAAGTAGTATATTGCGTCATCATTCTTTTAATTAATAATGTATGGGCCAGATTAAATTAAGCGAAATTTCTACCAGGGCACCAAAGGACTTAGACAAAGCAGAAACTAAAAAGAAGACCGATGTAATACTGGAAGAGCTGGACGAGTTACAAAACCTTCTGTTTGCTGAAAGCAAGCATTCTTTACTGGTGGTGATACAGGGAATGGATGGCAGCGGAAAGGATGGAGTGATAAGAAATGTGCTCGGCAATATGAATCCCCAGGGAGTAACGGTGCAGTCATACAAAGCACCTACAGCCGAAGAATTAGCACATGATTTTTTATGGCGCATACATCGGCATGCCCCGGCAAAAGGAATGATACAGGTGTTCAACCGGTCGCATTACGAGGATATACTTGTTACAAGAGTACATAAATGGTGCGACGATGAAACTGCTGTCAAAAGAATGAATGCTATTAATGATTTTGAAAAATTGCTGCAGGAACATAATCATACACATATCCTGAAATTTTACCTGCATATTTCGCCGGAAGAGCAGCGGGGACGACTGAATGAAAGAATGAAAGACCCGGCCAAAATGTGGAAGTACAACGAAAAGGATTTTGATGAAGCCAAGCTCTGGGATATTTATATGCAGATGTATGAGGATTGTTTTAATAACTGCAATAAGCCCGAATGGACAGTAGTGCCCGCAGACCAGAACTGGTATAAAGAGCATTTTATTGCTTCGCAATTACATATTTTGCTTAAAAGTCTTGATATGCAATTTCCCGGCATGAAGAAATAATGCATTGACAGATACATAATGCCGGTTCATCAAAAAAAGCAGTATACCTGGCAAAACCATTATTTTCACTTTTATTAATAATATACTAAAATCAGTTTTATGGGAATGTTTAAAGAATTTAAAGAGTTTGCCATGCGGGGCAATATAGTAGACCTGGCGGTAGCAGTAATTATCGGAGGTGCTTTTGGTAAAGTAATTGAAGGCCTGGTGGATGGTGTTATTATGCCCATCGTAAGCATGGTAGTTGGTAAACCCGATTTCTCTTATCTCAGTTGTTCAATCAACGGTACCATTTTTCCTTACGGAAAATTTATACAAGCAATAATAATGTTCCTGCTTATTGCTTTTGCTTTGTTCCTGGTAGTAAAAGCGGTAAACAAGGCTAACAAAAAGAAAGAAGAAGCCCCGGCCCCGGCTGCTACTGCTGAGGATATCATACTGCTCCGTGAAATCAGGGATGCTTTGAAGAAATAATTTGGGGAAAACGGGAGGATTTTCCATCATTTCGTTTCCCTTACTTTTGTAAAATCCTGTTTTAATAACAGGACTTTATTTTTTTCCTATCAATCGTTTGAAGTGAATAATATATCATACCAGATAAAATTGCCCCAGTTTGAAGGCCCATTTGATCTGCTCCTTTTCTTTATTGAACGGGATGAGCTGGATGTTTATAACATTCCCATCACCGGTATTATTAATGATTTTCTGGAATACATTCACAAAAGCGAAGAGCTGAATATTGAATTGAGCAGTGAATTTATTCTGTTCATTTCCACTTTGATGCGGATAAAGGCTAAAATGCTGCTGCCAAGAAAAGAACTGGATGCACAGGGTAATGAGATTGACCCCCGCCAGGAATTGATCAATAAAATTCTGGAGTACAAACGATTCAAAGAAGCTTCAGCACAAATGGCGGAGATGGAAGCCTTGCGGATGCTGATGGTAAAGAGAGGAAATATTCAAAAAGAATTATCACAGATAGGAGAGGAAGATAGTGAGGGAACAGAAATACAAAACATCACTTTGTTCAAATTGATGCGGGCCTTTGAAAGGGCCATGCAGAAATACAGTGACCGCCTCAATAAACCGGTACACACGGTAGTGCAATATGATTATACCATGGAGTCCAGCCGTGACCAGATGCTAACGCAGGCGAGAGAACAAAGAAATATGTCATTCGAAAAGATATTTGACAAATGTGAAAACCGGGTTCATGCTATTTTCCTCTTTCTTTCGCTGCTGGAACTGGTGCAGCAGAAATTTTTAAAAATAGTAATCGGCGAAGGAAAGAATAACTTCATCATTGAGTACAATGAGCCGGAGAACCGCCTGGCGGAGTTGGAAGAAATTAATCAACCACAATAAAAACTATAACAATGAAAAGATCAGCAACTGCACAATGGAAAGGAACCGGTAAAGAAGGAACTGGGAAACTAGCCACACAATCAGGGGTAATAAAAAATAAGAAATATGATTTCAGAAGCCGTTTTGATGATGGCACATTTACAAACCCGGAAGAACTGGTGGCCGCTGCACATGCCGGCTGCTTTTCTATGAAGCTCAGTTTTGTTTTAGGGGCTGCCGGATTTACTCCAAGAAAAATTGAAACTACCTGCTCTATCACTTTAGAGAATGGAGCTATTACGGAAAGCCACCTGGTAGTGAAAGCAAAAGTGCCAAGAATGAAAGCAGATAAGTTTGCAGAGTGTGCCACAGAAGCAAAAGAGAATTGCCCGATCAGCAAATTGCTGAACACCACTATTACGATGGAAGCGTCTTTAGACTAAGTTCATTATCATATAAAGTAAAAGCCATCCGCTTCAGGGGATGGCTTTTTGCATTAAAAGCAATTGGTGTGACTTAATGCTTATTTTTTTGAATTTTCGGCTTAATGGTAAATGGTCTTAGATCAGAAAATTTTTGTAAGAACTACATAATTGCTATCATCAAATTGATACGGTAAATCTAAGTTGGGTAATACACTTGTTTTTTTATATTTTCAGTAAATATTTGGTTCTGGAAATGGTTGAAATTTTTTATTTTTTATGTAATGCATTGATAATAAGATGGATGTATTTTTTATTTGCAGATAATATTTGGTAGGGAAATGAATATGAATGTGCAAAAGTTCATTAAGAAATGCTTTGATACCCTTCATTAACAAGAAAGAATATGAACACAGCATCGCCTGGTTTATGGCATTTAATACAGAACATGAACCGCAACGAAAAACTTTTTTTCAAAAATAAAGGTATCGGCAATATTAAAACTTCTCTTTATATAAAATTGTTTGATGCCATAACAGCACAAAAAAAATATGACGAAGAAGCCCTTCTAAAAAAGCTTGCCCCTTTTATTACAAAAAGGAACATTGCTTTTCAAAAACATTATCTGCATAATCAATTGAACGAATGCCTGATTGAATACAATAACAGGAATAATGCAGAGCAGAGTATTTACAAAAACATACAGTTGATAAGAATTAACCGTCAAAAGGGGTTAGTGGCCCAAGCATTGACCCTATGGGAAAAGACGATGAAGAAGGCAAGAAAGATCGAATTATTTTCAATGAGCCAGTTATTAAAAAAGGAGTTTGAAAAAATGGTGCTCTTTAGCAGTGTGCAGGTGAAGTATGATGACTTGTATACATTATTCAGGTCGAACATTATGACATACGATGAGTATGCAGACATGATCACCCTTCGGGATATGTATGCAGAAATATTAATGCTGAAGAGAAAAGCCCATTTTGATTTTGATGAAGTGCTTAAAAATGAGATACAGAAATTATTGCAGACAGTAAAAAACAAAAAGCAAGGTCTGCATAGCCGGTCTTTCTGGTACAGGCATTACACAAGGATGTGCCATGCTACACTGCACTATTTAACTTACAATACAGATGCTGCTCTCCCTTTGATTAGGGAGGCTGTTAAGGATTGGTGGGAACATAAAAGTTTTATTGAAACAGATACAGAGCATTATATCGAACTGTTATACATGGTAAACTATGCAGGAGTAATGCAAGGAGCTTATGATTATGTAGAACTTGTTTTTAACGATAAAGTAAATGGACATATCGGGGATAAAATGCAGCAGGCACATTTTGAAGCAATAAAATACCTGGCTCTGAATAAAGTCTATAATAAAACGGCGAGATATGGTGAAGTGGCAAAGTTGGTCGGTAATATGAAAGTAAAATACACCAACTGGGAGCCGTTGCTGAGTGCCGAAATGAACAGAACGGTCTGTTTTTCACTCGGTATTGCTTGTTTTGTGTTGGATAATTATACAGAATCACTCCAGTTTACTAAAAGAGGCGTTACCTATTTCAAAGATGGTACCCGGGAAGAGCAATTTATTTTTGCCAATCTTTTTTTGTTGTTGATTTTGTACAACATGAATAACACCCGGTTGTTTGATGCACAATACAAGTCTACCTACACCTATTTCTACAAAAAATCTCATCCAAAAAATTTAGCCGGACGGAATAAATTACATTCGTTTGAAAAAACACTCATGCACTGCTTTCATGATACTTTTTACCTGACTTCTTATAAAGAAAAAAGCAGGTTGTTTCAAAAAGCTATTGATGAATTAGACTCCAGCGGAGACAGCGAAGTACAAAAACAAACACTGAATATTTTTAATTTTCACGGCTGGCTTCTAAGCCAGGTACAACGTATCTCTTATAAAGAATATGTACAACGGAAATATTTAAAGGAAGCAGGGCCTGCAAAAGAATCATTGGTTTTATTATAAAAGATGGGGCATTTGGAAAGGCTATTCATAAATCCAGAGCAATACCGGCTTCTTAGAGTTGTTGATAATAGGTTTCAACAGTTGCAGCATAGCTGGTGAAACCGTGGGACAGCCATTACTCTGACAAATTTCATCCGCAACTTCTGTTTGTGGAATGCAACTATGAGAGTGAAGCACCACCGTTCTTTCGAAGGCATTATTATTACTGGTATCAAGACCATGCAATTTGTAAGAGTAACCAAACTTTCCTGTATAAGGGCTGCCGATTTTATATTTACCTAATGAGGTACAACCGCTGCCCACCAGATTGCTGTATTTTCTGCCCTCCAGCCAGTAGTCAAAACAATTGCCATGCGCCACAAGTCCTGCTGCCTGTAGCGTATCTTTTTTAAAATCGTAAAGGAAGAAACGGTCTTGTCCGGAGGCAAGGCTCATATCAATCAGGATGCAGTTGTTTTCATTATAGCCTTTTTGTTTTACAAACAATTTGGCAGCGGTGGCTTTTTGTTCCAGCTTTTCTATGGTATTGGTTGATACAGGAAGGGTGGTTTCTTTTTTAGGTGCAGGCAGTGCTATTGTCTTATTCCAGGTGTTGGTTTGAGAAAACCAACCAAGTGCAACAATAGCAATACCTGAAAGCAACAGGAGGCGGATAATTTTCATGTAAAAGCGGTTGAGTCAGCTTGAGATGCATACTCAACGGAAATCCATACAACTAATTTTTTCAAAGCCGTTAAAGGTTTCTGAAAGCTGGTTAAAATCGCCAGCCCGTATAGATCTGTACCACATTATTCTTTGCATCAACTCTGGGAATGAAATTAGGCCAGCTACCGCCCAGCGGAGCTTCCTCATTTGCATTATTGAGGCTTACATTAATTCTTGCGCCGATAAACAAACCCATAAATGGAAAAATTTCTGCACCGCCTACTACTCCATAATCAAATCGTTTAAAATAATCAAACAGGCTGCCGCTGCCCGAGCCGGTACTGTCCACATTTGCATTAAGAAGAAATGCACCCTGAACCCCGGCATGTACCTGTACTAATTTTGAAAACTTAAGGACAAAAAGTTGAGGTAGTAATAGGTAATCAAGATTTACATTACCCGTATTGGTGGCTGTTTTATAATTATAGCCCTGGCGGGAAAGTATTAGCTCTGACCGGAAGCCCAGGAATTTTTTTGCTCCCGGAGCAAAGTAAGCTCCAATCATATAGCCCGTGCGGCTGTCACTATTGAATCCCGCCTCATCTTTGATGTCGGCAAAATTGAGACCGGCTTTAACGCCGATACCAAACTGTGCCTTTAGTATAACAGGAAAGAGAAAAAGCCCGGCAAGAATAAATCTTTTCATAGTTTTTGTTTGATAAAAGATACAAACTTTCGGGGATTTATTTAGCCTTTGTTGGATATACTTCTGTTGTGTCTGTGACAGATTTTCAACGGTAATATTATTCAAGTGGGATTGCCATAATAGAAGAATGACGGGAAGCGACACTAAGTTTTGATGTAGGTGCTGAATGCTTCACCTCAAACCTTATAGTATGGGTTCCTGGATTCAGGTCAATCATAAAATTGCTGATGGTGGCTGAATTTGTAGTCTTCGTTTGTACATCAATATCTAAAACCAATTTAGTATTACCACCAATGTTGACCTGGAACCATCCATGAGAAGAAGTGTTGCAGGTAAGACAATTGTCACCGGAGATATCTATCATTCCGCTGATAACCAACCTCGATTTTTTACTGAGGGTAACTGTATGCCCAAGATCTGAAAGAGCTAGGATACCACCGGTTGGAACAACAATGGAATTATTGTTCCCATTTTTGAAAAATGTTTGTACTGGGGCGGCTGATGTCGTCGTGGAAGTAGTTGAGCCATTATCATCCGCAGGTTCCCACTCGGTTCCATTCCATTTTAATACCTGCCCAATGGAGGGTACAGTATTTGCTAAAGGCCTGCCCAAAATTTTTTGAACGGTTGGTGAAGGATATGTTCCGGACAAGTCACCTGTTGCCTTTCCATTAGGGGGCAGCGAAGCAGGGCAATTGCAGGAACCGCCTCCAGAGTTTGGTGGTGTGCTGGTTCCTCCTGTATTAATGACAATATTGTAAAAAGAACCTTTCTGAATAGCCTGTCCACCGATATTCGTAATATACCATTTGCCTGCAGCAGTGCTGTAACCCGCCTTTTCTTCAAAGGCATTAAGCCAGTAACCAGTACGAACATCTGGCGAATGGTTTTGAAGAAAACTGAATTGTGCATTTGGATTATTATTGAGTGCAGGATTATCAATATAGGTACCCTCGCTTCCAAGATTAAGCGGAGTTACCATGTGCAGAAATTGATTGGGGCCGCGGGTCAAAAAGTATTGTATTTTATAAGTTAGTCCCACAGGCATCGGCGCAAAGTTGCTGTTAAAGATGTTCCATTTTCCTGAATAGTACCAGGCGCCAATTGGATTTGGATTTAATGCTTTTGTGTTCCCAAGCGGCGTGGCTACAATAATGGCAGCAGTATCGCCTGTAAGCCCCGGTAAGTCAATAAGTGCTTTGGCAGAGATAATGTTGGCGGCAGATGTTGTCAGTGTAAACTCCTGTTGTGCATAGCTGCCAGAGCCAATTAGTAAGAGGAACACTGGCAAAAATAATTTTAGACAAAGAAGTTGTTTTTTCATATTATGTATTTTTTCAACCATTTTTATTTCATCAACTTGCGTCAGTTACTCTTTATAAAGCGTTGATGGTACGGACGAAAAAAGGCGAACTCACAATATTTTTACTGCCTTGTGCAAAAAAGAAAAAGTATGCAGCAATTGCATACTTTAAAAGTAGGTTGAAATTCTGGTAACAAATATTTTATCCCATCAACTGGCTCACCCTCACCTTGTCCTTCATCATTTCCCTCACAGCATCAGCAATAGCTTGTGCATCATAACCACATTCTCTATGAAGTTCTTTTGGTGTGCCATGCTCTACTAACCTGTCGGGGATGCCCAGAATTTTTACATCATTCTTATAACCATGTGTTGCCATGAATTCAAGAATGGCAGAGCCGATACCACCTTCTACAGTACCATCTTCAACAGTAATTAGTTTTTCATACTGCTGACAGGCTTCGTGTAATAATGCTTCATCTAATGGTTTAGCAAAACGCATATCGAAATGACCAGGGGTAAGACCATCATTTTTTAACTCACGGATAGCAGCCGCAGCAAAGTTTCCGGGATGACCAAAAGATAGAATAGCAATGTCTTTTCCGTCTTTTAGTTTTCTGCCCGTTCCAATTTTTATTTCTTTCATTTCTGTTTTCCATTCTGGCATTACGCCTTCTCCTCTTGGATACCGGATAACAAACGGCAACGTAGTGGATTCTAATTGGGCAGTGTACATCAGGCTTCTCAATTCACTTTCATTCATCGGGGCACTGATAATCATATTGGGAATGCAACGGAAATAGGGAATATCATAACAGCCATGATGAGTAGGCCCATCATCACCCACTACACCGGCCCTGTCGAGGCAGAAGATGACGGGGAGTTTTTGTATGGCCACATCATGCACCACCTGGTCGTAAGCTCTTTGCATGAAAGAAGAATATATGTTGCAGAATACCTTCATGCCCTGTGTGGCCATACCGGCACTTACTGTTACAGCATGTTGCTCGGCAATGCCAACATCAAAAGCCCGGTCTGGCATTTTCTCCATCATATATTTTAAGGAAGAACCAGAAGGCATGGCAGGAGTGATACCGAATATCTTGTCATTCTTTTCTGCGAGTTCTATAATGGTATGGCCAAATACATCCTGGTATTTTGGAGGTTGTGGTATATCAAATTTCTTTTTTTGTATCTCACCGGTTATTTTATCAAAGAGCCCGGGTGCATGCCATTTGGTTTGATCCTTTTCTGCCAGTGCATATCCCTTGCCTTTGGTGGTTACGATATGTAATATTTTCGGTCCCGGAATATTGCGTAGATCTTTCAGCGTATCCACTAACTTGGCAATGTTGTGTCCGTCTATAGGTCCGAAGTAACGAAGTTTTAAGGCTTCAAATAAATTGGAACTGCTGCTTACCATTCCTTTTAATCCATCGGTAAGTTTATGTGCCATGGCACGGCTGAAATTTTTACCAACTGGTAATTTGCCGAGCAGCTTCCACACATCATCTTTTACTTTATTATAGGTAGGTGATGTAGTGATGTCAGTTAAATATTCTTTCAATGCACCAACATTCGGATCAATGCCCATGCAGTTATCGTTTAAAACAATCAGCATATCAGCATCAGCCACACCGGCATGGTTCATTCCTTCAAATGCAAGGCCGGCTGTCATGGCGCCATCGCCAATTACAGCCACCACTTTTCTGTCTGTTTCACCCTTATATTTTGCTGCCATTGCCATACCCAATGCTGCAGAAATGGAAGTGGAAGAATGGCCTACGCCAAATGTATCGTATTCACTTTCGCTTCTTTTAGGGAAACCACTTAGTCCTTTATATTTTCTGTTGGTGGGGAAATTGTCACGACGGCCCGTCAATATTTTATGCCCATAAGCCTGGTGACCCACATCCCATACTAACTGGTCATATGGAGTATTATAAACGTAATGAAGAGCAGTAGTTAGCTCCACCACCCCGAGGCTGGCACCAAAGTGACCCCCGTGTACACTAACAACATCAATAATGTATTGACGCAATTCATCGCATACCTGGTGCAATTTTTCCCTGGGCAAATTCTTCAGGTCGGCAGGCGAATCAATTGTCTTTAAAAGTGGTCCGGGTGTGATTTCCATGTAAAATTGTTTAGTAGCTGCCCGCCTTCGCTGAAGCTATGGCGGACACTGTAAAAATAGCATTTTCCGTTCAGCCTTTTTTGCTAAAGATTATCTAACAATGTACTGAAAGGAATGTTCTGTAACACAGGGTTTACGGCTACCGGAAAATAAACCAAAAACCCATTTGTAAAAGTTATCAGCCACTGGTATATTTACGGAAGCCGCTTCTGGCGGTATTAATTAGATTTGCTGATATGTGGCTCGGTAAACCAAAATATTGGATATTTCAGACATTAGGCTGGGGAAGCTTCTTTTTGCTATATACTTTTTTTGCTTTCTCCTTTTCCACTCTTGAGGATGTTTTTTTTAAACGATTAGGCACCTTCATATTTTTTGGTATCCTGTTCTCTCACCTGATGCGGCTGTTGGTGGTCCGCTTTGGTCTGTTGCAACGAAACCTTACCAAACAGATATTCCTTTTTTTCGGCATCACTATAGTTGCTTCATTAATTGCTTCTTTTGCGTATGTGGAAGTGATGATAGCCGGGGATATACTGAAAAAGGTGGACAACGAATTACTGAGAGAAAAGAATTATAGCTTTTCGTTTGCCTTGTGGCTGGTAGTACTGAATAATGCATTTCTTTATTTCCTTCTTTTCTTTATCTGGAACCTGATCTACTTTGTTTATCATTATGTAGAGAAAAGCCGGAAGCAGCAGTTGGATACGTTGCACCTGGAGTCGCTGGTAAAAGAACTGGAGCTTCAAACTATTAAGGCTCATATCAACCCTCATTTTATTTTTAATTCGCTGAACAGTATACGGGCATTGGTAGATGAAAACCCGCAACGGGCCAGGAAGGCGGTGACGGAGTTAAGCAATATTCTCCGCAGCAGTCTACAATCAGAAAAAATGGAGACAGTTACACTGGAGAAAGAATTGAGTATTGTAAAAGATTACCTCGCATTAGAAAATATGCGGTTTGAAGACCGGCTAAAAATCGAGTATGATATTGACGAAGATACCCTTGATCAACCAGTGCCACCGATGATGTTGCAGACATTAGTTGAAAATGCTATAAAGCATGGTATCGGCAAACAAATAAACGGTGGTATAGTTAAAGTGATTTCTGATTTTAAAGGCGGTTATCATGAGCTGTCGGTGCAGAATACCGGCGTCTTAAATGGGTATAAGTATGGAGGAGAAGGTTTCGGCCTGTCAAGCACCACCAACCGGCTGAGTTTATTATACGGAGATAAAGCAAGATTTGAAATAAAACAAGTAAACCCTTTGCTGGTAGAAGCCAAAGTATTGATACCGGTAGTTACTATCTAAATTATTTTTTAATGAGAGCAATTATTATTGACGACGAACGCCTTGCAAGAACTGAGTTAAAAAAATTATTACAGGAGTTTCCCGAAGTAGAAATAATAGATGAAGCAGCTAATGCTGAAGAAGGGTTGAGTAAGATTGAAAGTCAGCAGCCAGACCTTATTTTCCTCGATATACAAATGCCGGGCAAAACTGGTTTTGATATGCTATCGCAGTTAGAAAGAACACCGCAGGTTATTTTTACCACGGCGTACGATGAGTTTGCATTAAAAGCATTTGAAGTAAATGCTCTGGACTACCTGCTGAAACCGGTAGAGCCTAAACGTCTTGCTGATGCAATCCAGAAACTGCATTTTACAGAACATAAAGAAGCAAAACCAGAAGGGGAAAATTTCAACAACAGTATACTTACTGAAAGTGACCAGGTGTTTGTAAAAGATGGCGAACGTTGCTGGTTTGTAAAATTGAGTGATATACGTTTGTTTGAAAGTGTGGGCAACTATGCTAAAGTATTCTTCGGGCCTAATAAACCACTTATACTTAAATCGCTGAATGCACTGGAAGAAAGATTAGATGAAAAAACATTCTTCCGTGCCAATAGAAAACATATTGTAAACCTGCGGATGATAGATAAGATAGAACCTTACTTCAACGGTGGATTGCTGTTGGAACTAAAAGGCGGCGAGAAAATCGAAGTAAGCCGCCGGCAAACGGTGAAGTTTAAAGAAATGATGAGCCTGTAGATTCTATTTCTTTATAAAAATAAATTCTCCGCCTTCGTCTCCCACATTTTTAATGGCTGCATATTGCGGCAGGTTATCTGAATTGCTCAGGATGGCTTTATAAAAGCCATCGAATAAATCTTTAGCAGTGATGTATTTTTCTTTATTCTCTGTCAATGATTTTTTCAGGTAGAACAAAAACTTACTGTTGTCCGGTACAGGCTCAAGGTTACCACTTGCCATTACTTTACGGCTCGATACGGCATATTGCTTTGTTATTTCTTTAGAAGCATCTGCTGGAAGAGAACGGGTAAAGGCACCACTAAAGCAAGCATCGGCAATTATTAAAATGTGTTTTGCATTGCTTCGTTTGATGGCCTTGTTGATATCATCGGCAGAAATATAGCTGGCATTTAAATCTTTCCTGGCAGA
>JBKJIX010000008.1:0-12467 GCA_046598205.1 Chitinophagaceae bacterium | reverse complement strand
ACTTTCCCGACACATTAAACCCTGTGCAACAAGCTATGGCTGATTGCGGTGCTACACAATGCGGATTTTGTACGCCGGGGTTTGTCGTTTCGTTGGCGGGATTTTGTTTGAGTAATGTTGCACCAACAAAAGAAAATGCGATTGCAGCTATTGATGGAAATATTTGCCGCTGCACCGGTTATAAATCAATTGAGAAAGCAGCGACAAGTGTTGCTGAAAAATTAGAGGGAAAAAAGGATGCTCTTTCGTTTGTAACTGAACAAAAGATATTACCAGTATATTTCACCGGAATAAAAGAAAGGCTTCTTAATTTACAAGATTCTTTACTCTCGGCTCCCGGCTCTTTACTTCTGGCTTCTATAGTAGGCGGTGGCACCGACTTGTATGTGCAGAAACATGATGAAATGACGAATGCGGCCATTCGTTTTGTATTTGACAGTCCCGAACTGAGTGGTATTTATAAAGAAGGTAACAGGTGTGTGATGGGATCTTCGGTGACGGTGAGTGACCTGATGGCTTCACCAATTATTAATGAAGCGTTTCCTGCTTTTCATCTTTATGCTAAATTAGTTTCATCTACCCCCATCCGCAATATGGCAACCATCGCCGGAAATTTTATCAATGCTTCTCCTATTGGAGATCTTACTATTTTCTTTTTAGCGTTAGATGCACAGCTAATATTAAGTAATGGAAAAACCAAACGAGAGTTGCCCTTACGAAAACTATACAAAGGCTATAAAATTTTAGATAAAAACCCGGAAGAACATATTGAGCAGCTTTGGTTTGAATTGCCTGATGCAAATACATATTTTCATTTTGAAAAAGTAAGCAAACGTACACACCTCGATATTGCCAGTGTAAATTCAGCTATCCGTTTACAAATGAAGGGTGATGTGATTGAAAGTGCCGGCTTGTCGGCTGGTGGTGTGGGCCCGGTACCTATGTATTTGCAAAAGGCTTCGGAATTTTTGAAAGGAAAAAAAATTGGTGATTCGCTGGGGCAGGAAGTGATTGAGATAATGCAAACAGAAATATCACCCATCAGTGATGCAAGGGGAACAAAAGAATATAAAACGCTATTGCTGGGGCAATTGATAAAGGCTCATTTTATGCCCCTATCCCCTAAAGGGGGACTTAAAAACCTTATACATTGAAGACTACTTATTTTATAAGCCACTTTCAATACTCCCCTTCAGGGGATGGGGGCATGAAAAATATAGATTCATACACCCATGTTCGTGGCGAGTCGGTTTATCTTGACGATATTCCGGTGGTAAACGGTACACTATATGCATCGGTGTTTGATTCGCCGGTGGCGCATGGAAAAATATTATCGCTGAATACTGATGAGGCTATGTTAATGCCCGGAGTAGTGAGAATTTTTACAGCCAATGATATTCCTGGTGAAAACCAGATTGGAGGTATTATCCCTGATGAAGAATTATTGGCAGGCACCCATGTTCATTTTTGCGGAATGCCGGTTGCATTGGTTGTTGCTACCTCTGATGAAGCGGCCAAAGCAGCGGTAAAGAAAATAAAAGTGGAGATAGAGTCATTACCCATTATTACTGACCCAAGAGAAGCGAAAAAAAAAGGTGAGTTGATTATTCCACCAAGAACATTTCAAATTGGTGATACTACAATTGCATGGGAACAATGTAAATATATTTTTGAAGGAAGTACTGAAATCAACGGACAGGAACATTTATACATCGAAACACAAGGGGCATATGCCGTGCCACAGGAAAATGGTGCGATAAGAATTTATTCTTCCACACAAGGGCCTACCGCAGTACAAAGAACTGCGGCAAGGGTATTATCCCTTTCTATGAATCAAATTGAAGTTGATACCACAAGATTGGGCGGTGGCTTTGGCGGCAAAGAAGATCAGGCAACTACCTGGGGAGTGATGTGTGCCCTGGCAACATATCATTTAAAGAAACCGGTAAAGTATTGCCTGCACCGAATAGAAGATATGCGGATGACTGGTAAGCGGCATCCTTATTCCTCTGATTTTAAAATCGGCTTGGATAAAGATTATAAAATCATTGCCTACGAAGCCGTCTTCTATCAGAATGCAGGAGCAGCGGCTGATTTATCTCCGGCGGTAATGGAACGAACATTGTTTCATTGCACCAACTCCTATTTTATTCCGAATATAAAAGCAACAGCCTATAGTTGCCGCACACACTTACCACCCAATACAGCTTTTCGTGGATTTGGCGGGCCGCAGGGAATGTTTGTAATAGAAGCGGCTATTGCCAAAGCTGCTGAACAATTACATATTTCTCCGCTGGTTATTCAACAAAAGAATTTATTAAAAACAGGTGATGAGTTTCCTTACGGGCAAATTGCACAAAGCGAAGCCAATGAATGCTGGGGTAAAGCTGTTGAACTATATGATGTAAAAAAGTTACAACACGAAGTTGCTGATTTTAATTCAACGAATAAGTTGTATAAAAGAGGAATAGCATTAATGCCAATTTGTTTTGGTATTTCCTTTACCAAAACAATGATGAACCAGGCCAGATCGCTGGTGCATGTATATACAGATGGCAGTGTTAGCATAAGCACCGGTGCGGTGGAAATGGGCCAGGGAGTAAATACTAAAATGCTCCAGGTGGCTGCAAAGATATTTTCAATTGATCCGGCAAAAATAAAAGTAAACACTACCAATACTTACCGGATTGCAAATACATCACCTACAGCAGCCAGTGCCGCAGCAGATCTGAATGGCAAAGCAACAGAAATTGCCTGTAATGCAATATTGAAACGGTTGCAGCAGGTAGCAGCAGAAGAGTGTCTTCTTACAGCAGAAATTGGTGACACCCAAATACCTCCTTTCGAAATAAAAGAAGAATGGATTCATATAAATGGAAAGAAAACTGACTGGAACTGGAGTAAACTTGTTATGGCTGCCTATATTAAACGCATCAATTTATCTGAACTGGCGCATTACACACCTCCGGGTATTCATTTTGATCCTTCAAAAGAAAAAGGCCATCCTTTTGCTTATCATGTGTACGGAACAGCTATTACAACAGTAACTGTAGATTGCCTGCGTGGCATTTATGAGGTAGACTCGGTAAAAGTCGTACATGATTTTGGAAGTAGCATGAATACGATGATTGACATTGGTCAATGTGAAGGTGGCATTGTGCAAGGCATCGGATGGATGACAATGGAAGAACTGCTCTATAATAAGGAAGGAAAATTGCTGACGAATGCTTTATCAACATATAAAGTGCCGGATATTTATTCTGTGCCGAAAGAAATTACTATTCATCCATTAGAAACAAATAAAGAAAACCTCGCCATTTTTCGCAGTAAGGCGGTTGGTGAGCCACCGTTGATGTATGGCATTGGTGCATACTTTGCATTGCGCAATGCAGTGAAGGCATTTAATCCTTTAGTTGATATTCCTTATGATGCGCCGATGACACCGGAAAAAGTGCTGATGAGTTTATATGCTCCTATTAAATAATAAATACAGGAACAAAGATGCCGTCGGCCATAGCCTATGGCGGCGGACGATGACACAGATTGGACGGATAATAACGGATTTTATTTTGCCATGCAAAATACCTGATGCTGACTGTTAAAATTTTTTAAAGCACCTCTTTAATGCAAAAGCAATTACAAACATGGCAGGTTGTACACAAGAGCCTTAGAGAAAATATTCCCGTCATGCTGCTGTATGTATTGGAAAGTAAAGGAAGCAGCCCCGGACGACAAGGGTTCTTTATGACAGTAAATGCAAACGGAGAGATGGCGGGTTCAATTGGTGGGGGAATTATGGAGCATAAGTTTGTGGAGCTGGCTAGAGAGAAGTTAAGAGCCGGTAGTCAGGAGTCGGTAGTCAGGAAACAGATTCACGATAAGACTGCAGAGAGTAGCCAGAGCGGCATGATTTGTTCGGGAGAACAAACAATTCTATTATATCCTGTTCAATCAAAAGATGCAAAGCATATTGAAAACATTATTTCTTCTTTGCAACAAAACAAAAATGGAACACTGATATTATCACCTGAAGATTTTCAGTTTAACAGTAACATTCCCGCAGCTGATTTTGAATATCATTTTCAATCGGAAGATAATTGGTTGTATAAAGAAAAGACCGGCTATAAAAACCATCTCTATATTATAGGTGGCGGTCACTGTGCTTTAGCTTTATCTAAACTGATGCGGGGCATGGATTTCTATATTATACTCTATGAAGATCGGGAGGGGTTAAATACGGTGGCGCATAATGAATTTGCTCATGAGGTTATTATAGTGGAAGACTATACGGCTTTGAAATATCATATTTCCAGCGGTCGAAACCAGTATGTGGTGATTATGACTTTTGGCTACCGGACCGATGATATTGCGCTGCGTTCATTACTGGATAAAACATTTTCTTATATGGGCGTACTTGGCAGTAAGAAGAAAATGGAGAAATTATTTGCCGACTTTCGGAAAGATGGCATCGGTGACTCTCTTTTGGAACGAATTCATACGCCGGTTGGTCTTGCAATTAAGAGTGAGACTCCGGAAGAAATTGCTGTGAGTATTGCCGCAGAAATTATTACCGTCAAAAACCAGTTATACTGATTATATAAACGGTTTGACTGACCAATATCTATTCAGTAACTTACCTAGTCTAAACTATCCGCCATGGTATTCGTTTATATTTTTGTTGGCCTCATTGCCACGTTGCTGATTATAGCTGCCCTGCTTCCAAAAGTTTATAATGTAGAAAAAACGATAATCATCAACAAGCCGGCACCAGATGTAATGAGCCGTGTTGGCGATCTGAATTTTTACGGCCAATGGAATCCTTGGCAACAAGCAGACCCAACGGCAAAACAAACTATTACAGGCAATCCAAAAACACCCGGTCATAAATATTCCTGGGTGGGGAAAAAAGTTGGCGTAGGCAGCCTAACGCTGAATAGTATGGATGATAAACATATTCATTTTGACCTTGAGTTTTTGAAGCCTTTCAAATCAAAGGCCAAAGACAATTGGCATTTTGAATCATGGGGCGATGGTACTGAAACTAAAGTATCGTGGCAGAATAGCGGAGAACTACCCTGGCCCATTGCCAGCCTGATGGGGCCAATGATTATAAAGAATCTTAATCACCAGTTTGAGCAGGGCTTGAGTAATTTAAAAAAAATGTGTGAGGGGTAAGAAGTTAATTGGTTGATTAGTATATTGGTTAATTGGGTCTTTAATGCAAGCTTTCTTTTTTTTCCAATTATATCGTACTTAATTCTGTTCTTGTTAAATCACTATCGGTATTATTTCCGGTATTCAATGTTGAGGCCGGTTCAAACAGCATTATTTCTACTTCTTCTTTTGCCACCGGCTTATGCTCTACTCCACGGGGCATGATTAAAAATTCACCGGCGTTTATGGTAATAATTTTATCCCGCAGGTGCATATCAAAACTTCCTTTTACCACATAAAATAATTCATCTTCATTTTCGTGGTGATGCCAGACAAATTCTCCCTGGAATTTCACCAGCTTCACTTGTTGGCCGTTTAATTCTCCGGCAATTCTTGGATTAAAATAATCGGAGAAAGTGGATAGCTTTTCTGCGATGCTTACTTTTTCTATAGACATAGTTATTTGATTGAGATTAAATCGGCTGCATTTTTGGCTTTTCTTCTTAATTCATTTATATCTGCATCCACATCATCATACACCAAAGCGACAGCCATGCGGCGGTAAGGCCTTATAGTTGGCTTACCAAAAACTCTAACATCTGTGTTTATTTGTTCCAATGCCTTCTCTACTCCTGAAATGGTAAACTGTTCTGCTGACTTATTTGCCAACACTACTGCACTGGCCCCGGCTCTTTCGAGTTTTATTTCAGGAATAGGTAACCCGAGAATAGCTCTGGCATGTAATTCAAATTCTGAAAGGTTTTGTGTTCCTGCCAACGTAACCATGCCTGTATCATGCGGCCTTGGGCTTAGTTCTGAGAAGTACACTCCTTTGTGCGTTAAAAAAAATTCTACTCCCCATAAACCAGCACCGGTTAGTGCTGTAGTAACTTGTTGAGCCATGTCGCAGGCATCTGTATAATCTTTTTCACTGATGGCGACGGGTTGCCAGCTTTCCTGGTAGTCGCCTCTTTCTTGCCGGTGGCCAATGGGAGGGCAGAATAATGTTACTCCATTTTTTTGAGTAACCGTCAGCAATGTAATTTCTGTATGAAAAGAAATAAATTCTTCAATAATTACTTCTTGTATGTCGCCTCTTGAATTATTGATAGCATATACCCACACTGTTTGTTTGTCGCTTTCATTCCGTAATACACTTTGCCCTTTCCCGGACGAAGACATCAATGGTTTTACCACGCAGGGTAAACCAATTTCATTTACCGCTTTATCAAACTCTTCAAACGTAGTGGCATAAAAATATTTTGCTGTTCGTAAGCCCAGTTCTTTGCTTGCCAAATCTCTGATCAACTTCCTGTTCATAGTGAAATTGGCCGCTTTGGCACTCGGCACCACTTGTATGTTTTGTTTTTCATAACCATAGAAACGTTCTGTTCTTATAGCTTCAATTTCCGGAACTATTAAATCAGGTTGATGTTTTGCAACAATAGTATCTAACTGATCACCATTCAGCATATCAATTACTTCAAATCCATCGGCTACCTGCATAGCTGGTGCACTGGGGTAGCTGTCAACAGCTATTACTGTTTGACCCAATCGTTTTAAGGAAATAACTAATTCTTTGCCAAGTTCACCGCTGCCAAGGAGGAGTATTTTTTTGTGCATGCTGCAAAGTAAATAAATACAAGCACACCGATAACACTGATTGGATAGATGAACACAGATTTATTCCACTTCGTGGAATTGGGATTTGCCATACTCTTGGAGTTTAAACATCTTTTTTTTGCTTCGCAAAAAAAATCTGTGTTAATCCGTAAGGTCCGTGTTATCCATGTGCCTGTATTTAATCAGCTAAAAAAAGAATTGCTCTTTCACAATCTTTCCGTCCTTCACTTCGTACACGGCTATTTCATCCAGTTTGATTCTGCCTGCGCTTTTCATTGTTACATCCATGCCCATAGCAACTGAAAAATGATTTCCTGCTATTACCGGTTCGGTTGAATAGCCTCCGTGCATTTCTTCTACCATTGCTCCAAATGCTTCTCCTTTTTTCTTAATAGCTTCCAGGCCTTCTGCATTGCCCATACCCATAGCAGCGGCATGTGCTGGTTCAATACTTACAGCATTATCTGCATACAATTCTCCCTGTACTTTGTCCCATTGCCCTGTTTGTGCCAGTTCATTGAACCGGGCGGCTACTTCTTGTGTTGTCATACTCTTAGATTTTTGTTTAAATTTTTTTATCCCGACCCTTTGGCAATTATTCAAAGCTATCGGGAGGACAGAAAAGCTACCCCGTTTTTATTTGGCAAACAATTAAATAATTATGAAGCCGGAAGTTTTCAGGATGAACTTATTTTTACATGATGATTAAAGCCTTTTTCTCCCTTTCTTATAAAATGAAACATAAATACATTTCACGCAAAGACAGCAAAGGCGCAACGGCGCAAAAAATATATAAAACGACTTTATATTTCTCCCTGGCCTTATCGCTTGCTGCCTGTTCTGTCAGCAAAAACCCTATGCGTAAAGAAACAAAGCTTTTACAAAAAGGAATAATAAAAGACGACACCAGTTATGTGTATGCCCTGCCGTATGAAGAAGGCAAATCATTCCGGGTAATACAGGGTTATTTCAGTGGCTTTACCCACAAAGAAAGAGCTGCCCTTGATTTTAATATGAACCGGGGAACCAATATTGCTGCTGCAAGAGATGGCGTAGTAGTACGGGTAAAAGAAGATGGAACAAAAGGTGGGTTCAATAAAAAATACCGGTCTGATGGAAACAACATTGTAATACAGCATACAGATGGTTCAAGAGCTGGTTATTGGCACCTGCAACTCAATGGTGCATTGATAAATGTTGGCGACACAGTAAAGCAAGGGCAAGTAATTGCCCTGAGTGGTAAAACCGGCTTTGCGGCTGTATCTCATCTTCATTTTTTAGTGTGGCGTTCCGGCGGCGGGCAGTGGCAACAGATAGCCACCCGTTTTCAAACTTCGAAAGGAATAAAATACCTGCGGGGTTTTAAAAAGTATCGCAACAGCAAGCCAGAGTAACTATTTTTGGTAAAACACTTTCATTGCAGGAAATATATCAGCAGTTTATTGAAGGGATGAAAAACACCACCGGGCTGGAATATGTGGCGGTATTTTTTGGTATTGTAAGTGTTCTTTATTCAAGGAAGGAAAATATTCTGGTTTATCCAACGGGCATTATCAATACAGTTTTATACACCTGGTTTTGTTTTAGCTGGTGGAACTTGTATGCAGAAGGCAGCCTTAATTTTTATTACACCGCCATGAGTCTTTATGGATGGTATGTATGGAGCAGAAAAAAAGGCGGCAAAGTGTTACCTATAACCTATAACAGTAAAAAAGAATGGGTTATCAGTATCACCTTCTTTATTACAAGCTGGGCAGTACTCTTTTTCATTTTAAAAAAATATACCAATAGCAGTGTTCCTTTAGCGGATTCTTTCGCCTCGGCAGCAGCCTATACTGGCATGTGGCAAATGACAAGAAAGAAAGTAGAGAACTGGATTTGGTGGATTATCACAAACGTAGCTTCTATTCCACTTTATTTTTATAAAGGGGCTGTTTTCACCAGTGTACAATATCTTGTATTTCTTATACTGGCAGTAATGGGATTAGTTGAATGGATTAAAAAAATAAAAAAAGTAAGTGCTTAAAAAAATCGTCATCCTCGGTCCTGAAAGCACAGGCAAAAGTACGTTGTGCGAACAACTGGCACAGCACTATGAAACAATGTGGTGTCCCGAGTTTGCGAGGGAATATTTGCTGGTAAATGGCACCAATTATGATTTTGAAGATTTAGAAATTATTGCCAAAGGGCAACTGGCCCTGGAAGATGAATATGCCACCATGCTGGAAAATCAATCGGAAACAATGATGGAGAATGGAGAGCACCTGCCATTGTTTATTGATACAAATATGTATGTGGCTAAAGTGTGGTGTGAATTTGTTTTTGAAAAATGCCATCGCTTCATATTGGATGAAATTGTAAAAAGGCAATACGACTTGTATTTGCTGTGTAATATTGATCTGCCCTGGGTTAAAGATGAGCTGAGAGAATATCCTGATCTGGCGAGCCGCAAGAAACTATATAATATCTATGAAGACATTATGATTAATCAATCTGTTCCCTGGGTTAATATTAGTGGCAGCTTTGATGAACGGCTGCAAAAAGCAATTGCGGGAGTTAATAAATTATTGTAAAAGAGTCTGTCTCAAAAATAAGCGGAGCACAACGAACACTAAGAAAACACAAACCCGATAGCTATCGGGTTCACAAAGAAAATTTCCTTTGCTTTCAATACGTTGTGTTCTTCGTGAAAAACTTTGTGAGCTTTGTGCTCCCTGTTTTTGACTTTGGGGACAGCCTCTAAAAACAGTTTGCTATTTTCGCACTGCACATGAAAGAGTTGTTGAAAAAAAATCGCCGGTTTGTTTTTTACGGTTTATGGTTATTGCTTGGCCTTATGCAGGCAGGCCTTACCGAACTACAGGATGATGAAGCCTATTATTGGGTGTATAGCCAGTATCTTGACTGGGGTTATTTCGATCATCCACCGATGATTGCCGTGCTGGTAAAAATGGGTTATGCCATTTTCCCAAATGAATTAGGTGTCCGTTTTTTTCCGCTGTTGCTCAATATTTTTTCGTTAGTTATTATTGAAAAGCTGATTGATAAAAAGAACCCACTTCTTTTTTATGGCATCGCTTTATCAATGGCAGTAATACAGGTAACAGGGTTTGTAGCTGTGCCGGATATACCGCTGATATTTTTTACGGCACTGTTTTTTTTATGCTATAAAAAATTTATCAGTAACTATTCATTGTTCAATACATTTTTATTGGGTTTGTCGGTTGCACTGTTATTGTACAGTAAGTATCATGCCGTTTTAATTATCTTCTTTGTGCTGCTTTCCAACATCCGGTTGTTTACAAAATACCAATTATATATTGCCGGATTTATTTCCCTGCTTTTATTTGCACCCCATCTCTGGTGGCAGTACCAGCATGATTGGGTAAGTTTCCGCTATCATTTATTTGAAAGCAATGTAAATTCTTATAAGGCCTCTTTTACGGTTGATTATATAATCGGGCAATTATTACTACCTGGCCCCATTGCCGGATTTATTTTGTTGCCGGCCGCCTTTTTATATAAGCCCAATAAGCAGTCTGAAAAATATCAACTTGAAATAGCATTGCGATATACCATGATTGGTATCTATGGTTTTTTTCTGCTCAGTTCATTTCGTGGAGGAGTAGAAGGCAACTGGACTTCGCCGGTGCTGGTTTCATTAATCGTACTGGCTCACCAGTTTTTGAACGAAAAGCTGCGGTGGCAAAAATTACTTTTTAAGCTCCTGCCCATTACTCTTGTTCTTGTTTTGTTTGCAAGGGTAATAATGATTGCAGATGTATTGCCGGTAAAGGCGATTCAACAACGTTATCATGCCTGGAAAGAATGGCCGGCCATCATGAAAGAAAAAACAAAGGGGCTGCCCGTTGTTTTCAGCAATTCTTATCAACGGGCTTCCAAGTACTGGTTCTATACCGGGCAAATGGTCTATTCGCAAAATCTGTACAAAGAAAGAAGAAACAATTATAATTTCTGGCCGATAGAAGATTCTATGCTGGGCAAGCCTGTTTACTTATTAGATATATATGATTTGTGGCGGTTTACTGATTCATTAAAAACACCCATCGGAGTAATTGGTTTTGGTTATGATTCTTCGCTGGCTTCTTTTGCCAAAGTGCAAATTGAAACAACGAAAAAAGAATACCGCATCAAAGGGCAGGAAACAGGTCTCTCTATAAATTTCAATCTTGCTATGCCGCCAGGCTATGTTGATTTTATTGCTAAAACGCCGCAGCTAAAAGATACAATATTGGTTGGGGTATTTAATGCCAGGGGCTGGATAAAAGATATTGCTACTTCTCTTTCATTAAAAAAAATAGCAGAAAAAAAATTGGGACAGGTTATAATTACTCCTGCACTTGCTGCCGGAAAATATTATCTGCGGTTTGCTATCCGCTCCGGTTATTATTATCCAACACATAACAGCGATAGGATAGAGTTGGTTGTAGATTAAACTATCATGGTGGAGTGGTGCCAATAATCCTTTGTATATCCGGGTCGTTTTGCAGGTTGTTCATTTGTTGTACAATGGTTCTTGATCTTCCGGCAACGAAGGATGAAAGTGGTATTACTTTATATCGTTTGGGATTGGGCAGGCAGGCTGCTATCATCGCTGCTTCCTGTTTGGTCAGATTTTTGGCCGGCTTATTAAAATAAATCTGTGATGCCATTTCAATTCCAAAAATCCCATCACCCATTTCAATCACATTCAGATAAACTTCCATTATTCTTTTCTTTCCCCATAATACTTCAATCATAAAAGTAAAATATACTTCCAGCCCTTTGCGGATAAAACTTCTGCCCTGCCACAAAAAAACATTTTTGGCCACTTGCTGGCTAATGGTGCTGGCACCTTTTACCCTTCCGGGTTTTTTTTCATTGTACTTTCTTGCCTTTTTAATACTCTTCCAGTCAAAGCCTTCATGGTCTGGAAACAGTTGATCTTCTGAGGCAATAACGGCCAGTCTTGCATTGGGTGAAATTGAATTGCTGCGGACATAATCTCTTTTTAATCCGTGGCCGCTTACCCAGCTTACTAATTGGGTGATGGTAACAGGTGGATTAACCCATCTTAACAGGAGTATATAAATAAATTGTGCGACGAAAATAACGAAGGCAATTTTTTTTGTCCATCGCCAGAGAAATTGTAGTAGTGGTTTTGCTTTCATTCTGCGCTGCAATATTAAAAAGAAATGATTGCATTCGCTATTTAGAATGGCCGCTTGGGAAGAACATATATATCAAACACCTGCACCCTGAACTTGTTACCTATCCGGTATTTTTTCCTTTTAAGGGCATATAAAATTCTGCCTCCGAAATGTTTTAACAGCAACGGACCATAACCAATTGTCAATCCTGCCACTAATGCCGTAGAGGGTTCATTGGCATCATTTAATGAAAGGCCCAATGCAGTAAGACCTGCACCAGCACCAATAAGGAGCATTGTTTTAAAATCGGCGGGAAATGGTTTCTTCTTTATACCATCAAGTATAACAGCAGTAATTTCTTCTTGTGCAAATTCTTCTCCATTTATATACACTGTATTATTAATAATCCGGGTAATGATGCCGGTCTTTTCTTTTCCATCCCGTAGCTGAATATGTATCTTATCGCCTTCTCCATAAGTCTTTTTCTTGTGAAAGCCTTTTTTAATAAACAGGTAATTGGGCTGCTGGTAAGCGGTAGTG
>JBKJIX010000085.1:0-4694 GCA_046598205.1 Chitinophagaceae bacterium | reverse complement strand
TCAGGTCTTAAGGAGGATAGGCCGAACTTAGTACCTAATACCCAATTAACTAATCAACCAATTAACTTCTCGGCAATCAGTAAATCAACCGGCCTGGTAATTTTAATATTATTTTCTTCGCCTTCTACCAGCGAAACTTTCATGCCATACGCTTCCACCACTGTTGCTTCATCTGTAAACTTATCTTTGTAATCAATCTGGAAAGCCGGTAATAATATTTTGCTGTGAAAAGTTTGCGGTGTCTGTATGATCATGACTTTATTTCTATTGAATGCTTCGTTACCATCATCCGTTAACAACCTGATGCTATCTTTAGACACAACAGCCGGAATTGCAGTTCCGGTTTCTACTGCTTGTACATAACACCGATGAATTAATTCATTTGACAAAAGACAACGAACCCCGTCATGTACAAAGATGATAGACTCGTTGTCAATCAATGCCAATCCATTTTTTACTGATTGAAACCGGGTATCACCTCCAGCGGCAATTCTTATCCTGCTTTTATCAAAATAAGCATCAATGATCTCCTGCCCCATATTGGTATATTCAACGGGAATTACAAGAATTATTTGTAAATCATCATACGCTTCTAAAAAAGCTTTCAGGGTATAATACAAAACCGGTTTGTCTTTCAACAGCATAAATTGCTTAGGCAGATTACCACCCATTCTTGTTCCTGTTCCTCCGGCAACGATTATAGCATACTTGTTCATGTAATGTAAAAATAAGCAAGAGTAGTAAATTATGCAGCTATTTGCAGGATAAGTAAGATAATAAAATCGGCCTGATTTCCTTGTTTTCATTTTATGAAAACAAAACACCTTCTAATGTTCCCTTTATTAATGTTAGTTTATCTGACCAGCTTTTGCCAGCCAAAGAAGACTGCACCAAAAGGCAACTTATTTATTATTGGTGGAGGAGACAGGCCACCGGCACTGGTTCAGTCACTTATTTCAACTGCTAACCTGGGTAAAAAAGACTATATCGTTATCCTTCCAATGTCAAGTGCAGAGCCCGACAGTTCCTATTACTATATTAAAGAAGATTTGAAGCCAGCTACACATAATATTATTGCCAACCTGAATTTTACAAAAGCTACTGTAAACGATAGCAAATGGCTCGATTCACTAAAACATGCAAAACTTATTTTCATTACCGGAGGTGATCAATCCCGTTTTATGGGTGTAGTATTAAATACTCCTGTAGTAGATGCTATTCACTATGTCTATAAAAATGGAGCTACTGTTGCCGGAACAAGTGCTGGTGCAGCAGTAATGAGTAAACAAATGATAACAGGCAATCAATTATCAGCCGACTCATCAAGTGCTACATTTAAAATAATTCATACTAATAATGTTGAATTGAAAGAAGGTCTTGGCCTGTTGGAAACGGTAGTTATTGATCAGCACTTCGTAGTAAGAAGCCGCTACAACCGTTTAATTTCAGTGTTTGCAAAGTTCCCATCTTATACCTGTATCGGTATTGATGAAGCCACAGCTATTATTGTACATGGGAAAAAAATAACAGTGGTAGGTGAAAGTCAGGTGATTGTTTTGTCTGACCCAAAAAATCTATTGATAAAAAAAGAATCGATAAAAATAAATGAGATACGGTTCAGCCTTTACACCAGCGGAGATACTTTCCAGATCAAATAGCTGTTCTTATTTATAAATGGCTGTTTCATTTTGGCCGGCACTGCTTCTTATTCCACGGTACATTCCATCACTATTAAATATCATTGCTGCATTTCCTTTCGCATCCACACCAATCATACCTCCTTCGCCATCTATTTTCATCAGTTTATCATGTACTACTATATTCATAGCTTCTTCTAAAGAAAGTCCCTTGTATTCCATCAGGCAACTTACATCATAAGCCGTTACTGCCCGGATAAATGGTTCTCCATGTCCGGTGCAACTGATGGCACAAGTTTTATTATTGGCATAAGTACCTGCACCAATTATTGGGCTATCACCCACCCTTCCAAATTGTTTATTTGTCATGCCACCAGTACTGGTAGCTGCAGCAATATTTCCATGTATATCTAATGCAGCGGCACCAACAGTTCCAAATTTTTTATTACCCGCCGTAGTATTGACAGAGGTGGTATCCTTTATTATTATGTTATGATCCAACGCTGTTTCTTCTGAATCCTGCATTTGTTTCCATTGATTATGCCTGAATTCCGAATAAAAATATTCATCCGGCTCAGTTTGAATGCCATTCAGTTTTGCAAAATCATAAGCACCTTGCCCCGTCATCATCACATGCTGGCTTTTCGTCATTATCGTATAAGCCAGTTCAACCGGGTTGCGAATATTTCTGACAGCCGATACTGCACCAGCCATTAAATGTTTTCCTTCCATAATTGAAGCATCCATTTCTTGGCTGCCATCTTTGGCAAATACTGAGCCTTTACCTGCGTTAAAGAGGTTATTATCCTCCAATGATATGGTAGCAGCAAGAACAGCGTCTATTGCAGTTGCTCCCTTTTCAAGTAAAGCATAGCCTGCATCCAATGCATCTTGCAAGGCTTTTCGATACGCTGTTTCCTTTTCATCGGTCATATCCCTCTTCAGAATAGTACCAGCACCGCCATGAATAACTAAAGTATATATAGACATACGATTATTAAATAGTTAGAAATCATGAAAGCAATAACTCACATTCATGAAGCAGTTTTTCTTTATTGATTGCGACTGTCCCCACTTCCTCACACACCAGGCCACCGGCAATATTAGCAACTTCAGCCATCAGGTGAGCATTTTTAGTGACTGCGTACACCATGGATGCAACTGCAATCACCGTGTCACCGGCACCAGATACATCAGCGATATTTCTAATCCTTGAAGGAATAATATTTGCTAGATTTTTATCTTGACAAAAGATACCTTTTTCTGCCAAAGTAATAAGAGAAATATTATGATTTAACTTACCAGTTAATCTATCATGTATGTTAGATAATAAATGAGCCTCAACATCATCAAATAAAAAATTCAAGGCACCCTTTACTTCATTTAGATTAGGCTTGAAAATGTCCACTTCTTTATACTCAAAGAAGTTTTTCTGTTTTGGGTCAACTGCGGTAATAATTCCTTCCTTTTTTGACACTAATAACACTTCTTCAATAACAACATTAGTTAAGACACCTTTATTATAGTCTTCAATAATTACAACTTGCGGCCTTTCCTTTTCAACAAACTCCTTAAACTTACTTATTAATAATTGCACTTCTTTTTCATTAAGATCAAAAGTTACTTCATCATCCAACCGCATCATTTGTTGACTTCTTCCTATTATCCTTATCTTATTGGTAGTCTTTCTTTCCTTACTTTGTAAGCTATAGTTATAATCGACTCCTCTCTGCAAGCAAAGTCTCTTTAAATTCTCTGAATCCTCATCTTCACCAGTTACAGATAATAAGAATGGTTTTGCTCCTAAAGACTGTACATTTAAAGCAACATTTCCTGCCCCACCAATCCTGTATTCCTTTTTATACAATGAAATTATCGGTACAGGAGCCTCTGGCGAAATACGATCCACTCTGCCCCACATATAAGTATCAAGCATCACATCCCCAATCACACCCACTTTCAGGGAAGAAAAGGAATCAAACAGTTTTTTAAAATCTTCCATACCCACAAAATAAGACATTATTTTTTGAACCACCTTCATCGTAAAGCAAAACGTCCTTCCGGTTTTGGAAGGACGTTTTATGATATTAAAAATTATCAGTTCTTTTTTACAGGCTTATACTTTTGATTCAGCCCTTTCACCACATCAGTTGTAATATTATATGCCGTGTCCTTATAGTAAAACAGTCCCTGCTCGTAAGAAACAATATAAGAGTAATCCTTTGTAGCATTATACTCTTTTAAAAAGTCTTCTATTTTTGTTTTAATCTCATTCTGCTTGGTCATCATATAATTATTATAATCCTGATCAAGCTGCTGTTTCCGGTTCTTCATTTCATCATCCATACTTTTCATTTCCTTACTGGCCGCATCTGACTGGGCTTCTGATAAATTGCCCGCCTGTGCAAGATTCTGATAATAATTATATTTCTGCTGAATGGCTTTAGTACGGTTTGTCATCTCTGCATTGATACCATCTTCCTTATTGGTCAACTCTGTTTTTAGTTCTTTTACCATATCGAAGTTGGCTGCCACAGAATCCATCTCAAAGTAAGCAATACGGAACTGTTTATTCATAACCGAACTATCCCCGGTTACTTTCTTTCCTCCAAATCCATTACCCTTTTTAGAACCAAAGTGCATCACCAGTAAAAATCCTACAACCAGGCTCAGTATAACATTCCAGATAAGTAATCCATTTTTCATTCAATCTGTTTTAGCAAATTTAAACATGAACAGGCCGCCAAATATAAGGATTCGATTTACTTTAGGAAACCCTTAACGAACAACAGGCAATAGACAATGGGCAACAGGCAATGGAACAAAAAAGGAGCAAGATTTTCTTCGCTCCTTAACTATTTGCCAATTGCCTATTGTTTATTGCTCATTGTCTATTGCCTATTGATCACTCTTCTTCATCAAAAGCCATTGCCTCACGGGTGCTTTGCAGCAATTCATACTCTTCCTTGCTACCCACAATCATGCTCTCAAACTCTCTCAATCCCGTACCGGCTGGTATCGGATGACCAGTGATAACATTCTCCTTTAATCCCAACA
>JBKJIX010000112.1:0-12647 GCA_046598205.1 Chitinophagaceae bacterium | reverse complement strand
TTACAGAGCAGGATATAAAAAAATATTTTTAAACCCCAAGTCGGTTATATTAACGCCTATTAATACGGATATAAAAAAAACTGTCTTAAAATTTTACTTTTAAGACAGCCTCATTTTGCTATAATGTTTTTGAAATAGTTTATCCCAACGCCACTCTCTTAAACTCTGTCACTTTCACATCACCACTTTCTTTCAAATAATCAGCAACAGTTTTGCCGCCATCTTTTACAAAAGCTTGGGCTGTTAATGTTTGCTCTTTAAAGAAAGCACCCATTTTACCTTCAGCAATTTTAGAAAGCATTTCTTCCGGTTTGCCCGCCATTTTGGGGTCTTCTTTCATTACATCCATAATGATGGCTTTTTCCCTTGCTACTACTTCAGCAGGTACACTTGCGGCGTCAACTGCTACAGGGTTCAGCGCAGCAATTTGCATAGCTACATCTTTACCTACTTCAGCTGCTTCTTTATCTAAACCAACCAATACACCAATACGGTAAGCACCATGTATATATGAAGCTACATAAGGAGCTTCTACTCTTATATATTTTGTAATACCTATTTTCTCGCCAATAGAAGCCAGCTTATCATTAATAAGGTCTGATACTTTAACTCCGTTTATTGTTGCCTCATTCAGCTCTTCTACTGTCTTTAGATTACCAGCTATAGCTGCATCAGCAATGCCCTGTACCATAGCGATAAAGTCTGTGTTTTTGGAAACGAAATCAGTTTCGCAACTAACACATACTACGATACCGGTTTTATTATCGGCAGTTGTTTGTGCAATTACTACACCTTCTTTTGCTTCACGGTCGCTTCTTTTAGCGGCTACTTTCTGGCCTTGCTTGCGCAACCAGTCAATTGCTGCTTCAAAATCGCCGTTTGTTTCTGTTAATGCCTTGCGGCAATCCATCATACCTGCACCAGTAGCCTGGCGAAGTTTATTTATGTCTTGTGCACTTATAGTTGCTGTGCTCATAATAATAAAATTAAAAATTAGTAATTAAGAATTAATAATTCTCTTCTACGATTAGTTGGCTTTTACTCTTCGTCAATGTCCAATAATGAACAGTAGTAATGCAGTCGGGTCTATAACAATAAACTACAAACCCTAAACCACAAACTGTTCCTATCTCCTTGCACCACCCGGACCTCTGTTGCCACCACCCGGACCACCAGTAGTACGGCGTCTTTGTCCGCCACCAGCACCACCAGGTCCGCCGGCACCACGGCCACGGCCACCACGGCCACCTTCAGCCTGTGCTTCTGCTTCTAATCTTGATGCTCTTTTTTCAGCTTCATCGCTTACTGTATCTTCTACATCTTCGTCTTTAGCAGCTTGTCTTTCGGCAAGACCTTCGGCTATTGCAGCAATGATATAGTTAACGAGAATCGCAATTGATTTGGTAGCATCATCATTAGCAGGAATAGCAAAGTCCACTTTATTAGGATCGCAGTTGGTATCTACTAATCCAAATGTCTGGATGCCCAAACGCTTTGCTTCAGCCAATGCAATGTGTTCATGCCCGATGTCCACGATGAACAAAGCGGCAGGCACACGGCCCAACTGGGCAATACCACCCAGCACTTTTTCCATCTTTTCTTTATCACGGCTCAATGTCAGACGTTCTTTTTTAGTAACGCTGTCGAAAGAACCATCACCCAGCATTTTTTCAATGCTCTGCATTTTCTTTACACTCTTACGAACAGTGTTGAAGTTAGTTAACATCCCGCCCAACCAACGTTCGGTTACGAAAGGCATGTTTACTTTTTTAGCAGACTCGTTTACGATATCTTTTGCCTGCTTCTTGGTACCTACAAACAAAATCTTCTTACCGCTGCGGGCAATTTGTTTTAAAGCAGCTGCAGTTTCCTGCAGGCATTCTACTGTTTTGTTCAGGTCAATGATGTGAATACCTTTCTTTTCAGCAAAGATGTAAGGCAACATCTTGGGGTTCCACTTCTTTTTCAGGTGACCAAAATGAACACCTGCTTCCAGAAGTTGCTGTTGTAGTGAAGTATTATTTTCCATTTTTTATTTTTTTGACCTCCCCAACCCCTCCAGGGAGGGGTTTTCGAAGAGTCGTTTAATTTGAAATTTCTTTTACTTAAACTATTTCAAATCCCCCTTTAGGGGATAGGGGTTTAACGTTTAGAGAACTGGTAGCTACGACGGGCTTTTTTATGACCGAATTTCTTACGTTCAACAGACCTTGGATCTCTTTTCAGTAATCCAGCCGCTTTTAACACAGGACGAAACTCAGGGTTGATTTCAATTAAAATCCTGGCAATACCCAGCATTGCTGCTTCTGCCTGTCCTTTTACACCGCCACCAGTCGCATTGATTTTTACATCAAACTTGCCAACAGCATCAACTGTTTTAAAAGGACGTTCCACCTGGTTTTGTAAATAAACCAGCGGAAAATATACTTTATAGTCTTTTTCGTTTACTGTAATGCTGCCTTCTCCTTTGGAGAGGAACACTCTTGTCACAGCTGCTTTACGACGACCAATTCCGTTTTTTTGCTTTTCCATTTGTTATTTTTTGCTCTCCGCCGACTGGCGGAGATGGGGGTTTAGAATTTTAATTCTTTAGGTTGTTGTGCAGTATGCGGATGGTTAGCACCAACGTATACAAATAATTTTTTGTACATCTGGCGGCCTAAACGGTTTTTAGGCAACATACCTTTTACAGCCCTTTCAATAACTACTTCAGGTCTGCGGTTGATCAGGTTCCTGGCAACTTCTTCTTTACGACCGCCGGGATAACCGGTGAAATGGTCATACACTTTCTGGTCAAGTTTGTTACCGGTTAAAACTATTTTTTCGCAGTTAATCACAATGATATAATCACCAGTGTCAACGTGTGGAGTATAGTATGCCTTGTTTTTACCACGAAGTATCGCAGCAATTCGGGCACACATACGTCCAACGGTTTGATTAGTACCGTCAACTACAAACCAGTTGCGTTTTACGGTAGCCTCGTTCGCATGTTTTGTTGTGAAATGTAATTTGCTCATTTTAATTTCTGTTTTTGTGATTACCGCTATCCCGGTAACCGATTTTTTAAATGGAGTGCAAAGGTAGGTTTGAGAGAGTTTCAAACCTACAAATTGAGGAAGTAATTTTAATCGTTCCTTTATAATCAATTGATTTACAGTAAAAATTTTGACTACTATAATATATCATTATTGTTGGTTGTCAATTTGCCAACCATTTTCATACCTTTACAATTCCTTAAACAGCTTGGAACATAATCTGTTCTTGCAAAAAGCGGAGCTCCACCGCTATAAAAACTGGTAATCGCTTTATGTACATTAAAACAACTTGAAATGAGAATTATTTATTTAGGCAGACTTGATGATTTTGCAAAAAAACATTCAGATGCCCGCAAAAGCCTGAGTACTTAGAAGAACATAGTTCTTACGGCAGAATGGAAAAATAAACAAGATGTTTTGAGGGATTTTGCAAATGCAAGGATGATTAAAAACAACAGAGCAAGGTTTAAAATTAGTTTTAATAATTACCGTTTGATAGCCCATATTCGATATGAAGAGCAATTTGTCGAAATTCGCTTTATCGGCAATCATAATGAATACGACCGGATTAATCCGGAAACTATATAGCGGCCTAACATTTTAAGATATGAAATGAGCCATAATAATTCTTCTTACCAATCGGGATGATTATTGCGGCGAATTCCATGTGGCCAAAAAAAATAAAAATAAACACATGAAACAGTGGTATATAATTGAGAACGAAAAAGAATATAAAGAGGCGACAAGCAGATTTGAAGAAATAAGAGAATCAATAAAGGGAACACCCGAATACAGAGAAATGCTTCTTCTTGTTCATCTCATTTCTTCGTATGAATTAAAACAATGGAGTCATCCCGAAGTTGACCCAATCGAAATGATTAAAATAAGAATGGAAGACTTCGGCTACACAGCATCAGATTTAGCCAAAGAGTATGGTGACAAGGGAACTGTAAGCAAAGTACTTAACTATAAACAAGCTCTTTCACTCACCATGATTCGCAAATTCAGCAAGCTGCTCCGCATACCTGCTGATGCTCTTACCAAAGAGTATAAACTACATGTGTAGTTTATACCTCACACCAATTATCCGGGAAGCGAGGAGCATAATAGAAACTGGCTGTTAGCTCTTCGATGTGTCCTAAGGGATAAACCAATTTAAAAAAATGGCAGTGCATTGCGCATATGGGCAGGGATTTTGATTATAAGTGATTATGAAAAGGATTTATAAAAAAACAGAGAATATTTTCGAAAATTTTTCCAGTACTGCTTTAAGGGTATTTGGAAGCTCTATTACATTTTTACTAGCCATTCTTATTGTAATAATATATTTACTCAGCACACCTTTTTCCCAACAATCATTTCACACAAGCATATATGACATTATTCTTTGTTTCACCTTTCTTGGCTTTTTTATTATCCAGAAAACATTCAATAAATACAATGCTGCCATGAATCTTAAGATTAATGAGTTGCTTTCCACCCATGAGAATGCAAGTAACAGGATGGTGAATATTGAAAAGAAAACTGAAGCTGAATTACATGAGCTGACAAAACATTACTCAGAACTTGGAGAGGAAGCAGAAAAAGCAGGGGAACTGCATACTAATAAATCAATAGAACATATACTTGACCGTAAAAAAGAGGAGGCAAAGAATAATGAAGAAAATCAATAACTGTCTTTTAAAATGAAGTCCTGATTAAAAATCCCACCATGCAGTTCCATTATATGTCGAGCCCAGGGTGATGGGTTCTCCAATCTTCGGCGTCATCACCACAACGTTTAACTCTTTTGCCTTTTCCATTACTCTTTTTATGGGTTCATCCCAGGCATGCATTCCCAACCTGAACTTACCCCAGTGCACCGGCATCATTGCCTTAGCTTTTAAATCAACTGCGGCCTGCACCGTTTCTTCCGGCATCATGTGAATGAGTGGCCACATTGTATTATACTGGCCGGATTCGAGAATGACTAAATCAAACGGGCCATACTTTTCACCTATTGCTGCAAAATGAGTGTCGTATCCTGAATCGCCTCCGAGGTATAAAGTATGTGTTGCTGTTTTTACTATAAAGGACGACCACAATGTTTGCCCCCTTTTAATTCCTCTTCCGGAAAAGTGACGGGCCGGTGCCGCTATCAATTGCATTGTTGAATCTAACTGTTCTGATTGCCACCAGTCCATTTCAGTTATTATATTTCCATCCACTCCCCAATGCTTTAAATGAGAACTGATACCGAGTGAGCAATATATTTTGCTCACTTTGTTTCTGAGCTTACGGATAGTTTTAAAATCAAGATGGTCGTAATGGTCATGTGTAAGGATTAAATAATCAACAGGCGGCATATCATCTGCTTTGTATTCATTACTACCTGCAAAAGCTTTTACCATAAAAGATACGGGGGCCGCATTGCCACTGAATACCGGATCAACCAGGAAATTTTTATTTTCTACTCGTAATAAATAAGAAGAATGGCCAAACCATACAATAACCGGATCTTCAGCCTCCAGTTTACTCAAATCAGTTTTTACAAAAGGTAATTTAACGTGTGGTGCTGTATCAGGATGTTTTTTGAAAAACTCTTTTGTCATCCTCCAGTATGAAACACCTTCCGGTTTCATCGTTGTGGGAGATAGATTCTGAAATGCACCGTCTTTATAATGGGGAGATTGTTTTAGCTTTTGCAGATGCTTTCCCGAAGGAAGTTTACCCGTAATCTTTAATGACATGGTGATACTATTTTCAGCCCGCAAATTACCACCCTTTCACCTGCCAGCTACTCAATTTCGGTGAACAAACAGTATTGAACCGTGAATGAACCTGCTGCACAACACTAAACCTTTTTAACTACTACACGATTAGGAGTAAGATGGGTAATTACAACCCGTATTGTATCCCCTTCTTTTATGGTATCTATTTCGAGGTCGGTAATGGACAGTTTAGCCTGCATCTTATCGCCAAACAGGTTTAAATAAACGGCATGGGGAGATAGCTTATATACTATTGTCTCAATATCAATTTTATTATTAAAATACTGTAAAGCCTTTTTATATTCAGGAAAATAGTTGTGGGAGAAAAGTTCTGCAACAATACTATTCGGCTTTTCTAAGTTTAAAAGTTTAAAGGCGATTGCTTCGTTGGCCGCTGTTTCCACCGGTTCTCTTTCCCATTTTGACAGTTGAATAGGAAACAGAATATAGCTTTCTATTTCTTTTACGAAAAACCTGCCATCCACTATTTTTAAATACCCGGCAAACCTGTTTTCGATAGCGGCTTTTTGTACCAGCAAACTAATGGTTTCATTATGCGTAAATTTTACATTGTACGCCGTCATCTTATCTCCGCGGTCAGATAGTTTAAGCTCAAAACTTACTCCATCACCCAACCTGAACTGATGCGGTTTTTTGCCACTCCCAGCCTCTGTGGTTTTACAATTAACGGATTTGCTTTTATTATTCTGCAAATACTCAATAGTGGCAAACTGCTTTTCGTAGTTGATAAACGAAATTTTTCCTTTGTATAATTCTTCTTCCATAAAAGTTATTGTGCAAATTTATGCGGAAGCAGAGTAACTAACCATTAAAATAAACAGCCCCGTTAATTACAAAATTCCCTCCTATATTTATTGCTTAATTTTCTGCCATGTCCATACATCAGCTTAGCCGCTCCACTTTTGGCGACCCCGGCAACTCCGGTAATCTAATGACTATTGATGAAGCCAACAGCTTGCTAAATGAATGGGTACCTAATGAAAAACTCCGCCTGCACATGAAGCAAGTGGCGGCCAATATGAAGGCCTGGGCCATTGAAAGAGAAAATGCCGATGAACAAACCGCATTAAAATGGGAACTGGCCGGCTTGCTGCATGATGCGGACTGGGAAAAATATCCAGATGACCACTGCCGTATAATCATAGAAGAATTAGAAAGAAGAAACATAGACCCGGATGTTATTCATTGTATAGCTTCCCATGGACCAACCGTTTTTGGAGTAGAGCCAGTAAATAATATGGATAAAATGATCTATGCCATTGATGAGCTTTCCGGGTTTATTCATGCTGCTGCACTGATACGACCCACACTATATGAAGGATTAGAAGTAAAAAGTGTTTTGAAAAGACTAAAGACCCCCTCCTTTGCCGCCCAGGTAAACCGTAATGATATTACGGACGCATTATCAAGGATTAATGTTCCATTAGAAGACTTGATTCAATTCATTATCTCCCACCAAAAGGACGTTTCGTAAAATTTCATCGTAAAAAAACATTATGCTTTTTTTAAACCTGACAGATTAAACCCGGTCACAAAGCCCGACCGTGTATCCAAACCCTTTGTAAAAAACATTTAGTCATCAAAAAAGAAAATCATTTATGAGGAAGTTTTACGCTTTACTCGCCGGGCTGTTTATGTGCCTGGCTGGTAGCAACATCTCCGCCCAGATTAGTACCCCCGACGTAGCAAATTTCACTTTCGTTGTTAATGCCCCTAACAACGATGTAGTATTTACCAACACCTCCACTATCAGTACAGCAGGCGGTTTTCGCCGTGCTTTCTGGAGTTTTGGTGATGGCTCTGGTGTGATGACCCCGCCACTGGCAGGTACACAACACCATTATCAATCAGCAGGCACTTATACTGTTTGCCTGAAAATTTTCCGGTATGAGCCTAATCTGAACGATTCTGTGTTAACAGCGCAGATTTGTAAAACAGTAGTGATTGAAACTATTTGCAGAGCCAATTTTGAATCCACTGGCATTTCTACATCTAACACACCTCTTGGAAGACACTTTGTAGCATTGCCATGGCATAATCAAAATAAAAAACCGGTAAGAATTTGCTGGACCTTTGGCGATGGCAGAGATACCTGTATTCAATACCCCGCAAATTATACCGGCGTATATGGTGTATTCCATTTGTACACTCAACCTGGTAACTATAATGTATGTGTAACCATTCAATACGATGGTGGTTGCCATGCACAAAGTTGTCGTGTAATAGAAATAATTGTACCCGATATATGCCGGGCAAATTTTGAAAGATTACCTCTGACTTCGTCAAATAATCCACTGAGTGTTGTTTATAAAGCATTGCCATGGCATAATAATAATAAAAAGCCTGCCCGCATTTGTTGGCAGTTTGGTGATGGTACTGATACTTGTATCAGTTATCTGAATATTTATAGCGGCCAATATACCGTTCCACATACTTACAGCCAGCCTGGCCAATATGAAGTATGTGTAAAAATTATTTATTATGGTGGTTGTGAGGCAAGAAAATGTGAAAACATACAAGTTGTAAGACCTGATATCTGTCGTGCAGATTTTGAAAGGATTCCCGTTCTCTCTACTAATAATCCACTACAGGCATATTTCAAAGCTTTGCCCGAACATAACAATAACCGCAAACCTTCTAAAGTTTGCTGGACGTTTGGCGATGGCAGGGATACCTGTATCAACTATCCAGAAAACTATACCGGCCAATACGTAGTCGGTCATAACTATAATCAACCTGGTCAATACGAAGTATGTGTGAAGATTATTTACTATGGAGGATGTGAAGCAAGGAAATGCAAAGTAGTAGAAATTATACATCCTGATATTTGCCGGGCAGATTTTGAAAGATTACCATTAACTACAGGCACTACCCCACAAACAATTCTCTTCAAGGCATTGCCATGGCATAATAATAATAAAAAGCCGGTAAAAATCTGCTGGACATTTGGTGATGGCACTGATACCTGTATTACTTATACTCCGAATTTTACGGGTCCGTATGTGGTGCCACATCATTATAGCCAGCCTGGGCAGTACGAAGTATGTATAAAGATTCTCTACTATGGCGGATGTGAAGCAAGGAAATGCAAAGTCGTAGAAATCATACATCCTGATAGTTGCCGGGCAGATTTTGAAAGGTTGCCATTTACTGCGGCCAATACACCATTGACTGTTGGCTTCAAAGCATTGCCCTGGCATAATAATAATAAAAAGCCGGTGAGAATCTGCTGGACATTTGGTGACGGTACAGATACTTGTATTAATTACACACCAACCCACACCGGCCCTTATGTGGTAGCTCACCGTTACAATCAGCCGGGTCAATATGAAGTGTGTGTGAAAATTATATATGCAGGCGGATGTGAAGCAAGAAAGTGCAGGGTGGTATCAGTACCACCTCCGCAACCAAACTGTTCGGTTAATTTATTTGAAATCACTCCGTCAATCACCAGCCTTGTTCGTGGCTTCCTCGCTGTACCTCACACAGAGCCAACAAGAAGGCCTGAACGTATCTGCTGGTATTTTGGAGATGGCGAGGATACTTGTATCATGATAGATCCTTCGCAACCATTACCTGATTTAACTATTCGCCATACTTATCCGGGACCTGGAGTGTACAGGGCTTGTGTAAAAATCCTTTTCCAGGGTGGTTGCATCGCACAAAGTTGCCGTGAAGTAGTAATCCGTGCTGCCAGTAATGTATGTGGTGGGTATATGACCGATTCTCTTACCGGCCCACGAACATTTAAGTTCAAAGGGTTCAGCATTCATAATCCAAATGATGAAGTGCTGTCTTACCGCTGGTCGTTTGGCGATGGTACCAGTGCCCTTGGCCGTGAAGTAACACATACTTATAGCCAGGGTGGCGATTACAGGGTATGCCTGACTATTAAAACAAGGCTGGGTTGTGAAACGAATATTTGCAAAACGGTACGGGTGCCGGGCAATAATCAACCGGCTCTTGTACTGACACCAAACCCTGTGGTGAATGAACTACATGCCCAGTTCTTCTCAACACATGCCGAACAAGTAAATATCAGAATAATGAATGGGTTTGGCGTACAAGTAAGGGCTTATACCCGCAATGCAACGGTTGGAGCAAATACTTGGGGTTTTGATCTGAGTACTTTGATGCCCGGTATTTATACATTCATTGTTCAATCACCTAATCAATTGGCAAGTGCCTTATTTATAAAACTATAGTCACCTTTTTCTTACGTCAGGGCTACAAAAAAAGCCGTCTCTTCCTGAGTTTATCGAAGGAATGAGGCGGCTTTTCTATTTGAGGTAAGTCAACCTGTTTAAACTATTACGGATGTACCATCTTCAATCTGCACCACATAAGCTTTCAGGTCTTTTTGAATTGCTTTTTTATATTTATGGGTGATGTTATTAATCAACATATCAATAGCATCTTCTTTTACAATATTGATAGTGCATCCGCCAAAGCCGCCGCCCATCATCCTTGCGCCGATTACTTCCGGCATATCTTTTACTGCTTCCACCAAAAAATCAAGTTCGTTACAGCTTACCTCATACTGCTCACTAAGACCTTTATGAGTGGCAAACATCTTCCTGCCAAAGCCTTTTATATTTCCATTGAGCAGTTCATCACATCCTTCCTGCAAACGAATATTTTCCTCCACCACATACCGGCACCGCCTTGAAATGATTTCATTGTGACCAAGGCATTCCTCTATCATAGTTAAAGAAACATCTCTCAGGCTTTCCACTTCCGGAAATTTCTTCTTTATTAACGCCACTCCTTCTTCACATTGGCTTCTGCGAACATTATACTCTGTTGAGGCCAATGAATGTTTCACCTGCGAATCCAGCAAAACAATTTTATACCCCTCCATGCTGACAGGGAAATACTCATATTCCAGCGAACGGCAATCCAATTTTATTACTGAATCTTTTTTACCAAACACACTGGCAAACTGATCCATGATACCACATTTCACTCCGGCATATTCATGTTCGGCTAACTGTGCTATTTTAACCAACTCAATCCTTTCTATATTCAATACAAATAATTCGTTCAGTGCAAATGCAGCAGCACATTCTACTGCAGCAGAAGAAGAAAGACCTGCACCTAACGGAACATCGCCGTAGATAGATAATTTAAAGCCGTGTACCGGATAGCCCTTTTTAATGAGTTGATCAACTACACCCAAAATGTAAGTGGACCAGTGACCGGCAACAGGCCTGATGTCTGCTAATTCAATTTCAACAATTTCATTAAAGTCAACTGAGTGGAGAGAAATTTTATTACCGGCATTTTTTTCAATTGCAACGTAAACAGCTTTATCAATAGCTGCGGGTAACACAAAACCATTGTTGTAATCAGTATGCTCCCCTATCAGGTTTATCCGCCCAGGCGATCTTATAATGATTGTATCCGCAGTAATATATTGTTTTAATTCTTCGGGAACGCTGTACCTATTTATTCCTGTCATTGCTTATCTAAATATTTTTTCTTTACCTCATCATACACTTTAATCAACTCGTTTGATTTTCCTTCGTTGTCAAATATACGTTCCCAGAGATTAAGTGGCTCCCATATGCAGGTACCTTTACCTCTTCCGTCCGGCAATTCAAATGCAATCTTATTCACTTCCTCTTTTTTATGTGAATATTCCACTACAATTACATCTTTTCCATAGCGTCTTACCAAGTCATTCAGGTTATCCCGCAAATCATCCAGGGTTCCATGCCATTTGGGGTAATACGATTCTCCGATAACATCAAAATAAACACCTCTTGCAATCATATTATCAATAAAGAAAACCGACTCATCATTTTGTCCGCCCAATGCCACATGCAGCATCATGGTGATTGACGGGTCAACGGCTTTTGTAGAAGCCGTACCTGCATTTATCAATTGTGCAAGCCCATCAAAATTGCTCACATTGCCTTCGGGCCAGATAATACCATGATTAATTTCATTTCCAATTTGCACCATATCAGGTGTGGTTCCCTGGTCTTTTAATTGCTGAATTACATCTTTGGTATAATCATACACTGTCTTTTTCAATTCTTCAAAGGAGAGTTTTCGCCAGGCAACAGGTTTGTATTGTTTGCCGGGGTCGGCCCAGTAATCGCTGTAATGAAAGTCTAACAATAACTTCATACCGGCATCTTTCACTCTTTTCGCCATCTTCTTTGTATTGGCTAAGTCACAAAAACCTTTTTGCGGAGAATAACCACTATCTCTTGCGGGGTCATTGAAAATTCTCAGCCGCACATAATTAAAACCATGATCTTTCAAAATCAATATTGCATCTTTTTCTACGCCTTTGTCAGAAAATTTCATCCCTCTTGCTTCCAGTTCGGGTAAAAAAGAAATGTCGGCTCCTATCATCCGATAGCTATCGGATTTATCCACCTCCTTTTTTGTTGTAGAAACAGGCAACTGATACTTTTTATCAATAGTAACGGCAGCCACACTTTCGGTAGAAATAGTTTGAATATCTGTACCACCAGCCCAAAGGCCGGTTGCTTTAGCTTCAAACTTTATCATACCTGGTTTTGTACCCGATTGTATAATTACCTGGCATTTGCCATTGAATAAACTCCGTTGCCATGCACCATCTGCACATTTATCCGGTTCATGGCTGCTTGGATCCCCATTGCCTACGCCAATAATCTTTCCATCTCCTTCAATTTTAAATTGAATCATATTGTCCGCATCCGGCACTTCATGGCCTTCCCTGTCCACCACACTTATATTAATAACAGTAGCATCTTTCCCATCAGCAAGAATGGTTGTTTTATATGGCGTAACAACTATATCAACCGGCATTCCTGTTGTTTGAATTTTCTCCGTCAGCCGTTTA
>JBKJIX010000069.1:0-7872 GCA_046598205.1 Chitinophagaceae bacterium | reverse complement strand
TTACAGAGCAGGATATAAAAAAATATTTTTAAACCCCAAGTCGGTTATATTAACGCCTATTAATACGGATATAAAAAAAACTGTCTTAAAATTTTACTTTTAAGACAGCCTCATTTTTTTTGCTCATTACGGTATGTAGCAGCAAACTAAAGAATATTACGCCGAAAGCACCGATCGGGTTCAGCCAGAGAAAGCCCAGCTTGAAGTAACCATACTTCGTCAAAGCAAATATGGTTAATACAATGGCTTCTGTCAGTAATGCAGCAGTAAATACTACATTGCCATTCTTTATCTTCTTAAATAAAAACGCTACGAGAAAAACACCTAATATTACTCCGTAAAATAAAGAGCCAAGCACATTCACGGTTTCAATTAGGCTGTTTCCCAAATCATAGGCAAACATGGCAACAATAATACAGAACACTCCCCAGCCGAATGTGTACCATTTTGAAATCTTATACTCCTTTTCAGGACTTGATTGTTTTTTGGAAAACCGTTTATGAAAATCAATCATTGTGCTTGAAGCTAATGAGTTTAAAGCAGCAGCAATACTTCCCCATGATGCCAGGAAGATGATAGCAATAAGCAGACCTACTAAGCCAACCGGCAGGTAATCGACCACAAACCGGAGGAAAATATAATTAACATCACGGGTATCTTCGTTGGGGAATGCTTTTTTAATAACAGCCTTGTATTCTTTCCGGATACTATCCGTGCTTCTGTTGGCCTGTTTTATTTTTTCCTCCAACGCTGCGCTGACAGTTGTATGACCCGCATCTTTACTCTTGTTCAGTTCCGTTTGCATAGAAGGTATTAATGAAAACTGGTTTTTGTAAGCAGCTTCCAATTGTACCAACTGCGGACCGTATTGAGTCTTCATGGCTTTATCAGCCAATGCCTGGTTAAAAAAAACAGGTGCTTGCCTGAACTGGTAAAAAGAAAAAACCAATACTCCGATGATTAATATCAGAAATTGCATCGGCACTTTTACTAACCCATTCATCAACAGACCCATTTTGCTCTCCCTTAACGATTTGGCAGTGAGATAACGACCCACCTGGCTCTGGTCTGTACCAAAATAAGATAAGGAAAGAAAAAAGCCACCAATAATTCCACTAAACAAATTATACTGGTCGCCCCAGTTAAATTTTCCATCGGTAAAGCCCGTTGTAATTACATTCAGCTTTGCAGCATTACCACCAGTTTTAAGTGCATCAATAAAACCCATTCCTTCCGGCAACATTTGTACAACCATATATGCGGCCAGGAACATACCCGTAAAAATGATAAAGAGTTGTATTTGCTGGGTATAGGCAACTGCTTTTGCTCCACCAGTTATGGTATAAATAATCAACAACCCGCCCATGAAAATATTAGTGACATAAATATCCCAGCCCAACAGCGATGAAAGAATAATTGATGGTGCAAACACACTTATACCGGTGGATAATCCTCTTTGCAATAAAAACAAGAAGGAAGTAAGGGTTCTTGTTTTATTATCAAACCGGTTTTCTAAATACTCGTAGGCCGTATAAACTTTCAGTTTTCTGAAAATGGGAACAAAAAAGATACAGATAACAACCATAGCAAGCGGCAGTCCGAAATAATACTGAACGAACCGCATACCATCATCATAAGCCTGACCAGGTGCTGTTAAAAAAGTAATAGCACTTGCTTGTGTACCCATAATACTTAGCAGCACCATTCCCCAGGGCAAACTACGGTTCGACAAAAAATAACCATCCAGGTTGCGGGAGGTACGGCTTTTATACAAGCCATACGAAATAATGGCAAGCAAAGTGACAACCAGTACTATCCAATCCAACTGGTTCATACCCCTAACCCCTGAAGGGGAATTTTATAGTTAATAAAGAGCAGCATATTATTATTGAAATTTCTTCGTAAACAATTGGAATAATACAATCAATACAATCAAAAAAACGATTACCAGAATATACCAGTAGTTCCAGTTTTTAAAAAATGGTGCCTTATCGTTATCAGGTGTTTGCATACAATTATTTTCGGGTAGTTCTTAGCCAGCCTGTCAGTACAATCACTATACCAAGCACAATTCCAATCAGGATACCTACTTTTACTCGCTTTATTAAAATGCCCACCACTAACCCTATTACAATGGCGAAAATAAATGCCATCTCCCCTCTGCGTAAACTTGGTTTTCGTTCTTCTGCCATTAAAACCCTTTTTTCTTATTCAATGCAATGATATTAGCCAACAACCTGTATGCACCGGGCACACCGGCCGGCAACTCCCGAAAGAATACAATACCAGTATAGGTAAACCAACCCTTCCCGTATTTCGCAACAATCAAACTGCCATCATCCGATTTTTCGCCAGGATCATTCATACCGATCAGTTTTTCAAATTTTCCTGAGGTATCAGTGGCATGATAAATACTGCGTTCCTGTATCCATCCTTTAAAATCATCCTGCCCGATTTTATTGGGGGAATTAAATACCGGGTGTTCAGGTTTTAATAAACTAACTGTTGCATTTTCATCTGTCACCCTTGTTCTGGTTATATTGAAATTATAAGGACCAATCTTTGCTCTTACCGGGCCTATTTGGTTGCTGGTGTTATACTGCACAATTAAATTACCGCCTTCGTTTACATATTTCATCAGCTTGTCGTAATATTTATTCATCCACTCATTGGTATTGTAAGCTCTTACCCCGGTTAAAATTGCATCAAACTGGCTGAGATTATTTTTTGAAAGTTCTTTATCTGTAAGCAAGGTAACCTCATATCCCATTTGTTCCAATGCCTCTGGTACTTTATCTCCGGCACCAACAATGTAACCGATTTTTTTTCCGTAAGTTTTTAGATCAAGTTTTGTGTTTGTAACAGTTGCTGTAGTAAAATATGTTATATAGGGTATATGGTCATACTTTACTTCCTTCATTCCTACATTGAGCACATCCTTTCTGCCATTGTTTGCATCCATTGCAAAATGATATTCATTATCCTTATTGGCAGTTACCGTATATGAAACAGGTATTATTTTGTTCTTTTCATCAAATACCAATTTATCAGGACTGTATTGAACTTTTACATTATCCAGCTGCTCCCGGCCAACACCGTCTAAAAAAGTGCTAAACCCTTTTTTCTTACCCGTTATATTTAAAACACCGCTGAACGTATTATTATCTTTTGAAATTTTAACCTTGTCGTCAGGTGATATCAAAGCTGGTGGCAATACAGTCAAGGGTTGATACAGTTCGCCCCGTACAGGGTCGGTAAATTTATACCTGACAGTTCGCATAAAAGTGATAGGTTCTCCATACATTTTTATCTGTATGTAAGCAATAAAAGCAGGATCCACATCCGGCTGACCAATAGATTTTTGTTCTGATACGTTGTAGTACCCTTCCTCCATTTTCTGGGCTAACCAGTAAGGTTGGGTTACCGGCTTCTCTACCGGGATATAAATGGGTTTAAAAAAATTGAGGTTTCGGTTTTTTTCCAATGCTCTTGAAAAAGTAGAATCAAAATTATCAATGGATACTTTTTGCAACATAGCATCTGCACCTAAACGGTTATTGAAAGAAAAATTAATCCGCAACGAATCCGTTTGCACGGCAAATTGTTCAGTAGTAGTAACATCCAAAAATAATCCGCTGCACTGTTCTACTAATTGTTGCGCTTCGTCCAATTTTTTATTTCGCCAATAACCAGCTGGCAATGATTTTATTGCCTGGTACAATCTTACCAAACCTTTCACCGATTTATCAGGGTGCATCAAATCAAAAGAAGAAGATAAACTATCCACTATCCCGGAAATGGCTTCTGCGCCAGCTACTCTTTTCCAGCTTAGTTCCACCCCATCCATCAGGTCGTTAGCAGGGGCAATGCCACCCGTTGTTTTGAAATATTCTAATGCCTCACCTCTTGTAGCAGCAGAACCAAAGCCCTGACTTTTATGATTGCTACGGCTGATAGCAGCAATTTCTCCATAACTTTTTCCCAGCAATGGATTGTAGCCACCTACATCTACTTTATACTGATCATCCCTTGTTGTATTGGTTCCGCCAAAGTTGAACGTATTCCACACTACTCTTTTTGCCTGCCACACCGATACAAATTTTAATTGCTCCGGAAAACGGTTGGGATCAGCAGCAGCAGCATACGCTTCATTTGCTAAAATACCTGAAGCGGTATGATGGCCATGACCCCCTTCACCGGTAACGGGGAAACGATTAACTATAATATCAGGCTGAAACTTTCTAATCACCCACACCACATCACTTAATATTTTTTCTTTGTGCCATTTGGTAAAAGTTTCCTCCGGTGTTTTCGAGTATCCAAAATCGTAAGCTCTTGTAAAAAATTGTTCGCCGCCATCTACCCTTCTTGCGGCTAATAGTTCCTGTGTTCTGATTAGTCCTAATTCAATTCCCTGTTCATCTCCAATTAAATTTTGACCACCATCGCCCCTTGTAATAGACAAATAGCCAGTGCGGAATAATCTGTCCTTCGATAAATAAGTTATCAGCCGGGTATTTTCGTCATCGGGATGAGCTGCTATATATAAAACAGAGCCAAGCACATTTAATTTTTTTATTGCCTGGTACATGTCGGCTGATGTCCAGCTTTGTGGTGGTTGAGCGAAGAGATTGTCCTTCGGCAAGCTCAGGATGAAAAAGAGAGAAAGAGTAAATACAATATTTTTTCGCATTGACATATAATTATTAAGCGAATATACTGTTTGTTGAAAAACGGATGGAAACCGTTTAAATAAATAAGGCCGGTATTAACAACCGGCCCTTTATGTTGATACTTTTAGTAACAATTATTGCCCGGCGAAGAAAACAGCATTGCAAAGCATCAGTTTTCCATTCTCCCAAAAGTTCCGGAACATTATATCATCAGAAATATAACTGATAGATCCGCCACCCATTTGCTGTACTCCAAATACCAATCCGTCTTTCAGTTTATCTTTTAAGCGATTGCCAACAAACCCCGCCACCTGGTTGTCTTTTTTAATCACTCCCACATTCCATCCGCCTTCTTTAAAGAACTCATACACATTGTCGTCCATCTTCAGGGTATAATAATAAGCAGGGTATCCATAAGCCAGCGGATGAGTATTATCCATTTCCACTTTATAAATAGAACCGGGTGTGATGTTGGTAATATTATCTCTTTGCCGATCTTCAAATTTTTTCAACAGATCATAATTCACTTTCTCCTCTTTTTTGCTTGCCTGTCCGGCAGGCAAGTCGGCATCAGGAGTTTTTTTTGATTTTATACTAAAACCCAAACCCGCAGCATCTGGCCTTGATAAAGCATTTACAGCTCCTTCTAATGCTACTACTCGTCCACCTTTATTGACCCAGTCTTTAAAAGCATCAGCAGTACCTTTCTCACCAAGGAAACGATAATTTCCATCTGGCATAATCAATACATTAATTTCATTCCAGTTGACACGGCCAATATCATTCACATTGATTAGTGTGATGGGATAATCAATTTGTTGCTCAAAGAAATGCCATATTTCGCCGGCTGCATTACCGCCAATACCTTCTCCCGTAAGCAGAGCAACTTTGGGGGCTTTAAATGGAACAACCTGTCCGCTGCCAAAATCATATCCTTTATCAACAAAACCAGTGGAGACAGGATACAACTGAATATTATTTGCATCAGCCGCTTTTTTTACTTCTGTCCAGAGATCATTACCAAAAGATTTATTAGCGGTTTTTAAAATTATTATAGCTCCCCTTTCAAACTTATTTCCATTTACTTCAAACGGATGTGTAGCATAGCGTAGTAATATTCCTTTCTGTAATAACTGCCCGGCGGTTTTCACTGTTTGAATACCACTCCAGTGCATCACATATCCATAAGTTGTTTCTGCATTGATTACTTTAGTTTTTGTTACTGTTCCACTGCCGTTTATCCTGTCACGGCTGGCATAGCCTTCCAGTCCGTAAGCATAGGGTAATGCCCAGGCTGTAATATCATACGTAGCGGAGTCAACAAGTTTTGCTTTGGGTTCAAACAAAACTTTTACCATGGCAGACCTTGGTTGCAAAGCACTTATTACAATATCATTGTTCAGGGTAAAAGATTCTTCCTTACCTGTAATATAATTATAACCCTTCCCTGCTCCTGAACCGCTACTATATTGAATACCATTTTTATTCATCAGATCAAGAAAAGATTCGATACGTTCTTTATCCTTTGGATTATTTTTTATTACATATGTTTTATACTCGCCGGTGCCCGATGCAACAGCTTCATTAAAATATTTACGAAATTCTTTTACCAGCTTCCCGGCATTCAATGAAGAAATTTCTATTGTACTCAGTGAGGTGGTATAGTGATGAATGGCCCTGTCATATAAGGTGAGTGTATCGCCTTCATCATTCAATACAGCAGCACCGCCTGCTCCCCCACCACCTTGTTCATACGTCATACCAATAGCACCGTTATAAGTAGGATAGGTATCGCCATAAGAAGGATAATACAAATCAAAAACTTCTTTAGTAAAATATAACCAGCCATTCGCATCAAAATACTTTGCATGATTTTTCCCAATCGTTACCTGAAAATCTCTTTGCCAGGAAGTAATAACATCATGATAAGGTTGTGAGGCCGGAGCAAAATAATAAGGCTGATTTACCCCTTGCTCATGATAGTCCACATGAACATGCGGCATCCATTCATTATACATTTTAATACGTTGACGGCTTTCTATTTGTGTTTGCCAGGCCCAGTCACGGTTCAGATCAAAATTATAATGATTGGTTCTTCCGCCCGGCCAGGGTTCCCGATGCTCACGGGAAATTCTGTTAGGGTTAGCATTTTTCCCTACTATGGAGTTGAACCAGTTTACATAACGGTCTCTCCCATCAGGATTGATACAAGGATCAATAACTACGACTGTGTTTTTCAGCCATTCTTTTGTTTTGCCGTTAGAGGGATCAACTAAAGACCAGATCGTCATCAATGCAGCTTCTGAACTTGAAGTTTCATTGCCATGTACATTATAACTGAGCCACACGATAGCCGGGGCATTTTCTTCAATCGGCGCAGCTTTATCTTTCGCCAGGTTGGCGAGCCGCAGGTTATTCATCCGTATCGCTTCCAGGTTTTTCATATTATCTGCCGAGCTGATAAATGCAAGCAACAAGGGACGGCCTTCATTGGTTTCACCATACTGCTGTAGCTTAACCGTGGCTGTAGCATTAGCCGCTACATGATTAAAATAATTTACTATTTTAAAATGCGGAGTGTAACGGCTGCCGATTTTATAACCGAGAAATTCTTCCGGTGATTTTAGTTGTGCAAAGGAAATATGCGTAGTTATTAAAAACAAAAAGAAAACAAAGAGTCGTTTGTGCATAATCTTATTTTAAGCTGACTAAGATATGCAAATGTAGGCAACACGGTTTCAGGTAAAAATAAGGCCGCTGTAAAAACAGCGGCCTTACTATAAAAAGAATGAATCTTTATTTGCTTGTTGGCAGTTCAAATTTTAACCTGGCAAAATAATAAGCCCCATTAAAACCCTGCTGCTGTACCCTGCGGCTGAATACAAAACGACCTAAGCTCATATTGCCGCTGTGTGTGTGCCTGTCCTGATAGACATCAAATAAATTGTTTGCGCCTATTGTCAATGCTAGTTGCTTAACCACTTGGTACGACAATGAAAGATCGGTTACCAACTTAGACTCAAAAACCTGGTCCAGCGTTTCCCTTACATTATTATTGAATGCATTCATCGGGAAGGCACCCGGATTAGCCGGATTAATAGAAGGATCAAGGTATTCCACTTTTCCAAAGTTTACAAAACGAACCATAGCCCCAAACTTGCTCACTTTATAATTCAATGTGAGGCTTAATTTATTGTTA
>JBKJIX010000212.1:0-8811 GCA_046598205.1 Chitinophagaceae bacterium | reverse complement strand
TTGAAAAAAATTAGGGGGCAATCTAATTGACTGCCCCACTAAGCAGGCTGGCAAAAGCCGCCTAAAACACAAAAATAAATAATTCAAATCACTTGGTTCTTAACACAGAATCTCTGCGTGAAGAAATTGTTCCGGATTTATTTAGGATACTTCTCTACTTTATTAGTAATGGGTTGCACTGTTCGTAAAAAAGCATAGATAGCTTTCAGGTCATCTTCCTTCATTTTTCCATACATTGACCAGGGCATGATCGAATTTTCCCTGCCGGGATTAGTATTTACCCTTTCGGGTGCAGAATTAGCTTTGAACTTTTGTAAAAAAGCTGCTTCTGTCCAGGTACCAATACCGGTGGCACTATCGGGTGTAATATTAGCCACCACTACTTTTAAAAAACCGAGGTCAAAAACAAAACCACCGGCAAATTTTTTGCTGAAATCAGGTCCCTGCGGACCCATCGGTGTATGACATTCTCCGCAGGAAGCAATAGTAATTACATATTCGCCATACTTCACTTTATCAGAAGGATCCGGTTTGATATTTTGTGTAAAATCATTTTGCGGCAGCGGACCAAACATGCTGGCCGGTATCATTAGTTTGCGGGACGGTACTGTACTATCAATAGGCTTTAATGTTCGCAAATAAGCAATAATAGCATACACATCTTCTTTAACCATGCGGCTGTAATTATGATAAGGCATAATCGGAAACAGCGTATCGCCTCTCTTATTAATACCCTTTGTCATTGCCCTTGCTATTTCATCATCTGTCCAGTCCTTTAATGCAAAAGGTGTAAGGTTGGGAGGTGTTACTTCTCCCGGAATACCCTCTGCTTTCCCAAATGCAATACCTCCTCCTCCTTCAGTTCCCGGAACAATAGGCATGGAAAATTTTGTAATGTCTCTTTTGCTATGACAATCCAGGCAGACAGCACCATAGTTGGCTAAGTATTCACCCCTTGCAAGAAGATTTTTAACGGAGTCTTCTTTGTTGTCTGCTTTTGCGTCTGATTTGTTGTTGTTACAGGCCGAAAAATTGGCGGCGATAATAATGGCGGAGCATAATACCGCCAAGGCAATAAACTTTTTCATGTTGGTTGGTGGTTGAGGTTGGTATTAAAAGGTTCAACGTATAAGGTAAGAAAATTTTGGGAAAGAGCAAATAAAATTGTTGGACAAACAGTTTAAAAGTGAGAATCATTTATTTAAGCACATAGCCGACACTGAAAGTTAAAGGCACCTTCACACCGTTATTCTGCGAAAAGATATTTCCGTTGGAGAAATGGGCAATACGAAGCCCTGCATTAAGGTTCTTTTTTTTGCCGGTAAACATTCCTATGCCCATTGCATCATAAAAAGTAAATTTCTTCCCGGTTCTTTCATTATCAATTAATGTTTTTGAAATGTAGGTTGGCCCTGCTACAGTGTATTCAAAAAATAAATCCGTCTTTGGTGAACGGAATGCAGTGAAACGTAAAACTGGGTACAATGATACCGTAAGAAATTTATCATTGTTGTTCCTGCTTCTCCAATAGCCCATACCTGCACCCCAGTCCAATGAAAATACTTTGCGGGCATGAAATATATTTCGCTGATAGTGTACCGAGAAGCCTTGTTTTAAATGCGCCGCACCACCCCAGAATAAAGGAAGTGTTTTTGAAAAAAGATCATTAGCCCCGTAATGAAAAGCATTGGTGGTATAGCTTAATTGCAAAAGATGCTTCGCAAAATAGTAGCCGCTTTTAATATTACTTGCCACTTTTTCTTTTGAAAGTTCTTTCATATGATAATTAAATCCTGCAGAATAAAAAGTAGTAGCCGGTTGTTTATTTTTTGCATCAGCCGGCGACCAGGTAGTACTGAGCAGCAAATCCCATTTTCTGTTAAGATGATATTTTAATGCCCCGCCAAATAAACCAGTGGCAAATGTTGCACTTTTTACTACGTCCACATAGTTTATATCAAATCCCTTTCTTGTTATAACACCAAGTCCTGCTTCTGCAAACAAGGAAATTTTTTTAGCAATGGGTAGCTGACCTGCCAGTGTAAGCCCCCCTACATTCATCCAGACAGAATTATTGGTAGCATTACCATTGATGTTTTTATAAATCACCCAATCAACAGGACGCATATAAGTGATCTGTGCTGACAAATACTTGTTAAACTGGTAACCAAATAAAGTAATGCGGGGTGCAATATGAGGAACAGATACTGATTGTACCGTGAAGCCTGGTTCTAACTGTGCGGAGGAAAAAGGGTAGTTAATATAACCCATACTCAAACCGAAATAGGCGTTTTTTAATCCCCACGGATATTGTATTCTCTTTTCGCCGGGTTGTGCCGCAGCAAAAAAATTAGATAATAAAAAAAATCCTACCATCAAACTACTCCTGAAATTTATCCGCTGCATTACTGCTGTTTGTAATTAAAGTAATTGTTTTACCCGATAGCTACCAGGTTCTGATTTATCATCTATGACTACCATACGGGCATTATACCCTTTCTCGATTCTTCCCTGTTCTTTTATTCCTAATACTCTTGCCGGATACAGACTGCACATTCGCAATGCTTCGCCCAATTCTATTTTTGCAAAGTTAACCAGGTTTTGTACGGCTTGTGCCATTGTTAATGCAGAGCCGCTGAGGATATTTGCTGCTTCATATTTATCTCCCACCTTAATATGCGGGTAGCTACCTTCTGTAGTATCTGTTACAGCATCGGTAATGACAAACAACCTTTCCTTCATAACCTGTTTTGCAATTCGTATAGCTGCATAGTCAACATGGTGACCATCGGGAATAATGCTGGCCATTACTGTTGCATCATCCATAGCTGCTCCTGCCAGTCCCGGTTGCCGGTGTTGCAAAGGGCTCATCGCATTATATAAATGAGTAACGGCTGTAATGCCAGTAGCAAATCCGGTTGTCGCTTCCTCGTAAGTAGCATTACTATGCCCTGCTGAAATAACGATGTTGTGAGAAAGAATCAAGTCCATCACCTCTTTACTGCAAACTTCTGGTGCAAGGGTTATCATCCGTATAACTCCTTTTCCATAGTTTAATAATTCTTCGGCCTCTTTTATTGTTGGCGGATGAATCAACGATTCTATATGTGCCCCTCTTTTTATTGGATTGATCCAGGGACCTTCCATATGAATGCCTAAAATTCCTTCTCCGCCTTTACTCGAGTAATCTTTTATTGCATCAATGCTTTTAAAAAAAACTTCCTTTGTGTTTGTTGCTACCGTTGGTAAACAAAAAGCAGCTCCTCCTTTTTCACAGTATTCTTTCAACTTGTATAACGAATCCACTTCTGGAAAAACAGACAGCAGTTTTCCATAAGCACCATATATCTGCAAATCAATAAAGGCTGGGGCGATAAAACAATTATCAAACTGTTCTGTATGTTGTGAAGAAGATAAAGATGAAACAGGAACCACTGCTTCGAGTATTCCGTTGTTAACAACGACAGCATGATTGGTGAGCCATGTTTCACCAGTAAAGATGCGGTCAGCAATATACGTTTTTGTATCTGGCATTTAATTCAGGTAAAAATACAACCGGACAACTGAACTCTGCTCCGTTATTTATAGGACAAGACAGCATTCCGTCATCCGGCAATAAAGCGGTAGCCCACTCCTTTAATAGTAAGTATTTCAAGCGAAGAATCTTCTTTTAAATAGCTGCGGAGTTTAGTAATATAAACACCAAGGTTGCTGCTGTTAAAAAAAGAATCGTTGCCCCAGAGTAAATTCAGAATGTCTTTTCGGTCAATTATCTTCTCCCGGTTTTCATATAATAACTTCAACAGCTCACTTTCCCGGTAAGAAAGCTTACGTTCTTCTTTTCCATTCGTAAGCAATTGTCGGTTTAGTTGAAAATTAAATTTTCCCATGGTGGCATTTCCACCGGTTATTTTTTGTGAGCCTTCCTGTTTATTCTTCAGTAGGTTTTGAATACGGACGATCAACTCTTCCATACTAAAAGGTTTGCGGATATAATCATTACCGCCCAGTGAAAATCCTTTTACCACATCTTCCGTTTGTGTTTTAGCTGTCAGGAAGATAATGGGTACGTCTTCATCCAGTTCTCTTATTTCATCGGCTATTGTAAAGCCGTCTTTATTAGGTAGCATCACATCCAGCACACAGATGTCTGGTTTCGATTTTTTAAAAAATTCTGTGGCGTTTGCACCATCACTTTCCATGACGACTTCAAAGTCCCGGCTTTCCAGGTTCTCTTTTACAATTTTGCCAAGGAATAATTCATCTTCTACAGAAAAGACTTTTGTTTTGTTCATTTTTATGGTAATGTACTTATGGTACTATGCCAGAAAAATCAATAATAAGTTTACCAAATTTGTTGACCTGGGTAAATATGCACCAACGATAAAGGAACTGAGTGAAGATGATAATATTCCCAAATTCTCTACGCATCTTATTTACCTGACAAAAGCCAACAACCGCCACCAGGGGGAAGAGAAAATTGTTAATTCTATTTTTTCTAAAAAACCAAAAAGGGCCGATGTATATTGATTTGTATACATCAACCGCACCGAAAATCCTTACACCTTGTCTTACGATGTATCTGAATTATTAGATGATAAAGTAATAAAAGTGACAATCAATGCTGGTTTCCGCATTCAACCAAAAACAGAATTATATTTTAAAAAGATGGTACAGGATTTAGTAATTAAAAAAGAACTGAACCTGCACATCCGGCCCGATGGTTCTACCAAGTACAATGCACAGCCTGATTTCAAATTCATCGTCATTGAAAAATTCCTTTCCGTAGAAAATGAGTTTGCCCTGAAAGATGGTTTGTTGCTTAATTCCTATTTCTTCCTGAAAGGATTAGGGCAAAGCGATGAAAAAGCATTTGGCCTTGATAAGAGTGATGTGGTGGTAGAAGATATTCCGCTGGATTATCATCCGGCGCATCAGATTGAGTTGGCAAGAGTAAACAATTAAACTACATTAGATATATGAACCGGTTTCTTCTTCTTTTTGTACCGTCCCTTATTTCTCTTGTTGCTGCAGGACAAGACAGTACCACGAAGAATCCTCTTTCCATTACTGGGTATGCCGAAGTTTATTATCAATACGATTTCAATAAACCCTCTGATGGCAACCGGCCGGCTTTTATTTACAGTCATAACCGCCACAATGAGTTTACTTTAAACCTGGGATTTGTAAAAGGAACTTATTCAACAGAAAGAGTAAGGTCCAACCTTGCTATCGCCACCGGCACTTACATGAATGCCAACTATGTAGCTGAACCCGGTGTGCTGAAGAATATTTTTGAAGGAAATGTTGGCATCAGACTCAGCAAGAAAAAGAATCTATGGTTAGATGCAGGGATACTTCCTTCGCATATCGGTTTTGAAAGTGCTGTAAGCAAAGACTGCCAGACATTGACAAGAAGTATATTAGCAGAGAACAGTCCTTATTTTGAAGCCGGTGCAAAACTTACTTATACAACAGACAATGCTAAATGGACAATAAGTGGTATGGCTCTCAATGGGTGGCAACGTATTACCAGAGTAAGTGGTAATTCGCTGATGAGCTGGGGCACGCAACTGCAATTCAAGCCTTCTGATAAAGTATTACTGAATTACAGCACCTTTATCGGCACTGACAAACCCGATAGTGCAAGGCTATCGAGGTTTTTTCATGATATCTATGGCAGTTTTACTCTAAGCAATAAGATTGACCTAACACTCGGTTTTGATATTGGAACAGAAGAAAAGATTTCCGATGCAAACAATAAAAATACATGGTATGCACCCGTTTGCATTTTAAAATATTCTATCAATAACAAATTGGCTATCGCCGGAAGAGCAGAACATTACAATGATAAAAATGGAGTTATCATTTCTACCGGTACACCGAACGGTTTTCAAGCAACGGGTGGGTCTATAAACATTGATTATACTCCTGTAAAAAACATCCTGTTACGGTTAGAGGGAAGAAGCCTTAATAGTAAGGACCCCATTTTTAAAAAAGGTAGTATCGTTACAAAGAATAATTCATTTGTTGTGTCTTCGATTGCAATTAGTTTGTAATTCCAGTGATTGAAGGCAAATTACTACCTCGTTATAATCCTCATCCCACCACCGCCACCAGCATTATTCAATCCTGTCTTGCTCAAATATAAGTAAAGCTGAGCAGGAAAAACGGCTCACATTAATATTGTGGGGACTACGCAAAAAGTTTGTAAAGTCTAAACAAGAAAAATCGGGTATCCACTGCGCCTCTTTGATTAGCCCTGAAGAGTTTTATGCGGATAGAATTCATTGAATCAATCTGTAACAATCCGTTCAGTTTGAACCGGTGACTGTTGCTTATATTATCAGTAAAAGAATTTTGGTTATAGAAATAAGTAGCCGGCAAAAAATACTGTCTTTGTATATGACTTTCCTGGTTAGGGTTAAAGTGATTATAGAAATAGTTGCTTTGGAAATCCAGCTTATTGCCAATAATATTATTGTAGTTCAATCCTCCGCCCCATGCCGTGTTGATACCGCTGTTGCGGCCACCGCCATTCAGGCCCATCGCCGCAGCTTCATCACCCGATACTGAAATATTCATATTGCCTCCGCCACCTCTTTGCATTCTTGACAGCTCACCGGTAAAGTTGAGAATGTCCATAAAAGAAAAACCTTCTGCATTGGTGTTGTTGCCCATGCCGATAGCAGAAAACTGTCTTGCACCTTTAAACGAGTTGACATTGAACTTGCCTTCCACTCTTTCTTTATTACCGACACCGCCATTTACTTTTCCAAACACTCCTTTCTTTTTATCCTTCTTTAGTTTCAAGTTGATGGTCTTTTCATAATTGCCATCTTCGAATCCGGTCAACTGTGCCTGGTCGTTTTGTTTATCATACACCTGTACTTTATCTACCGCATCAGCATGCAGGTTTTTAGTAGCAATCTTTGGATCGTTACCAAAAAAACTCTTTCCCGTCACACAAGCACTTTGGTTACGTTTTCTCCTTCTGCTTTAATGGTGCCATCTTTTTCTACTTTCACTCCCGGTAATTTTTTTAATAGCTGCTCTACACTGGCATTGGGCTGTAGCTTAAAAGATCCGGCATTGTATTGAATCGTATCATTAATAAGTGTTATCGGCGGAGTTTCGCTGGCCAGCACAACTTCTTTCAGCACTTTTACCTTGTCATTCATGGTTACATTTCCCAGCTCTGGATTTGTTGCCGTCTCTGTTACACTAAAAAATTTATTGCTGTTGTGATAATTGACATGGCTTATCATCACCCTGTATTCTCCTTTCGCCAATCCACTTATTTGAAACTGGCCATCATCTCCGGTCATGGTAAACGTTACCAGCGAAGAATCTTTTCTTTCGAGTACTGTAACGGTGGCGGCAGCAACAGGCTGCTTGCTGATGGTATCAAAAGCAATCCCTTTTACAGAGCCATTCTTTTGCGCCAATAAAATGGTGGTAAAACAAGCCGATAATAAAAGGAGGAAAATTTTTCTCATAGCTGATTCATTTCTGCTACGAAAATATTCTACGTTGCTGGCATTGCGGGTTAATGGGGCTTGGTTTAATGTTAATGAAGGTTAAAGAATATTCAACAGATGAACAAGGAATGACGAATCAGGAAGGAAAGGCACTATTACCAGAAATCTAACCTCATCATTCAAAATTCTTTGTTCGTTATTCAGAACATTCACATTAAAATTACAACTGTAGTCGGTTGATTGAGTGTTCTTCGTTCTTATACCAATATGAATTATATAATAGACCAAAATTGATTAGAAAAGATATAGCTAAAAGCACAGATACTTTTTATCTTATTTTTTTCAACATCCTTACAAATGGTTTCTAAATAAATACTCAATTCGTCCAAGGTCTTAAAGAGCCTGTTTGTAAAATCTCTTTTAAAAGCTGCCCATACTTTTTCTGCTGGATTTAATTCTGGGCTATAGGGCGGTAGGAAAAGTAGCCCAATACCAGGAGGTATTTTAAGCGTTTTAACTTTGTGGAAAGCCCCATTATCCAGTACTATTAATTTGAATTCATTAGGGCTATGTTGGCTAAACTCATTTAAAAACAATTGGAAATTATCGCCATTGCAATGTGGCAGTTCTAACAAAAAACTGTTGCCATCTATGGGAGAAAATGCACCAAACAAATAAGTAGATTGAAATACTTGATGAAATGGGCATATTGGCTTTACTCCCCTTGCAGTTAAAGCTTTACCATTTTTGGTAAATAAGCCAAACCTGCTCTCATCTTGAAAATAAAGATTTATTTTTTGATACCCCGTTGCTTTGGTACTACAGATTTGTTCACAGTCTTGACTAAAGTTTTTTTAAAAGTGGCAACCGCCGCTTCGTCTTTTTTTACATGGCTTTTCCTAGCCACTTTTACACTTGAAGAAAAATTTTTGATGCTATATTTTAATAAGGTATTGTAGCGAACTTCTTTATTGAATTCTTTCTCTATCCAATTTTGCAATTCTACATAACCTCTTAACCCATTCTTTGGGTCGTTTAATTTTTTTTCCAGTGCCAAATGCTCTTCGGCTGTAAATACCGAAGGTCTAAAGCCAGTTTTTTTGTGGCTTGTAATGGCATCTATACCACCTGTTTCATAGAGTAAACGCCAATTGGTAATGCTATTAGGGTCTACACCAATAATAGCGGCTAAATCTCTTCTTGAAATACCTGTGGAGCTATACTCCAACTCTACCAATAACATACGAATACGAGGCGCAATTAATAAAGCTGCTTTTTTTAATATGGATTTTAATTCCGTTTTACGCTCCTTTACTACTAATCGTTTGGG